>JBDRVV010000003.1 GCA_039802005.1 candidate division WOR-3 bacterium | reverse complement strand
TTTTCCACAATATATTTGGAGAGGGGGTTGTCCTTGAGACGAGATGGAATGGAATTGAATCGCGCGTAAAATTCCGCAGTGGACTTTGCCTATGGCTTCCTACCAAATGGCTAAAGGAACTTCATATTCAAGAAAAGGAATTAGACAGGATATCTTCAAGAAGATTGGTTGAGGCATTCAGGCTCGGGGTTGTGCCGCATCAGGATATTGAATCATTTACATTTGGAAGGGCGTATGAGATTGAATTATTCCAGAAGGCACTTGATAATTTAAAGAATGGTATTGGTGGTGTCTTTTTAATTGAAGGTGAATATGGTTCGGGTAAAACCCATCTTGCTGAGTTTCTTAGACATCTATCTCTTAAACAAGGGTTTGCCACTGGATATTGCGAATTACATATCCTTGAGACACCCCCATATAGGCCAAAAAAGATTTACCATGAAATTGTTTATAATTTGAGGTATATCAAAGATGGTTGTGAACGTGGCTACCGTGATTTGCTGAGAGAGGCAAGTAGTATGGGTTTGCCTGACCATTGCTTCTTCGGTCCGGTATTAAAAAAAATAAAGGATATGATGGAAGAAGATTTACATAGCGAAGTTTTCTGGCAGTGGGTTGAGGGTGAATCAACAAAGGAATACGCAACTGACCGTGATTCACCTTTTCGGGTAAGGGGAGGACAACAGATTCCGGCCTTATATGATTTTTCAACCGCGGCGGATTTCTATAATTATATTCTGAGTGGATTGAGTTATATCTCCCGTAATCTTGGGCTGGGCGGTCTGGTATTAATAATTGATGAGTTTGAAGTGATAAATCATATCTGGGAATATCATCTTCAGGAAAGGGGAAAGGCGTTCTTAGAAGGGTTGATCAGGGTCGCCCTAAATGACGAAGAAATGAGAAAGATTGATAGGTATATGCTTCATAATCAGGTTCGTCCCACACCATATGCATATAAACAGAGTAATATCTTGCTTATGCTCGCAACGACACCGGGGGAGGATGATTGGGTAACAAGATTTATAAAGAACAAAATTACTCTGAGAAAATTCTCAAGGGCTGAATTAGAATTGTTATTTGGTAGTCTGTTAAAGATATATAATACAGCATTTCCTGAATTTGTGATTGACCAGAAATTGCAAAATAATATAGTGAATACAGCGTTTAAAAAATTTAGTAACGAATTACGGATGTTTATAAAATATTCAATTGAGGCATTTGATCAGGTAAGACTCAGCAAAAAATTTCCTATTGACAGTTATCAAAATATGGATAAAATTAGACGATTATGAAAGATTTTAGTAAGGTTGCATTATTTAAATACCTATCTGCACAAGAGATAAACTGGTTGATGGTGAAGTGGGAGCCAAGAGAGGTTGCTCAGGACACTGTGATTATTAAAGAAGGAACTACCGGGGATGAGATGTTTATAATTGAATCTGGCAAGGTTGAGGTGTTCTTGACGCGCGGGGACCTTATTCTCGTTTTATCAGAACTTGGTGAATCATCATTCTTTGGTGAAATGGCAATTTTGACCGATAAACCTCGTTCAGCAACAGTTAAGGCAAAGACGGATTGCAGATTATATGTACTAAAAAAGCAGCAATTCATGGATATAATTAATGAAAATCCAAAGGTTGCGGCAAAATTTCTGTTGGCAATGGGGGAGGACCTTTCGCACCGGATAATGACTACGAATGCAAACCTGGAGAATTATTTCTTGATAAATCGGGCGATTGTTGATAACGAGTCTTTCAGGAATCTTTACATTCTGACACACAAGGCCCCATCGTCTAGTGGTTAGGACATCACTCTTTCAAGGTGAAGATACGGGTTCGACTCCCGTTGGGGCCAGCTGGTGTCCTGGACAATTTTTTTCTGGCAACGAATTTAGACTCAATTAAAAGTCCTTTAAAGTAAAGATAAAGGGGGTTCTATGAAAAAGCTTTTCTTTTGTTTAATGGTAATTCCTGGTATGTTCTTTGCCCAGGAGATATCTGTTTATGGAAATAGAGGTATGTTCAAACTTCAATATGCCCAACCCCATAATATGGGAGTTTTATCTTTCCATCTCAGCCCTGAAGAGAGGTTTGAAGAGATTAATACCACCCAGTGGGGTGTTTCTGTGGTTGACCGCAAACATTTCTTCAAGGTATCAACAGGTATTTCCTATTCTATAATTGATTATCTTGAAATGAGGTTTCGTGCTACACCTTATACGAAATGGTTTGAAATGAATAATTACCCACAGGATAGAGGAGACCCTGACCCAGTGATTGGTTTTGAGACGATTGAAGTTGGTGGAAAGATAGGTTATCCAATTATTGTTGATAAACAGACACCACTGCTATACGCATTCGGTGTTCATTGTGCAGTTAATTTTGGTCCCGGGCTATCTCGCGAGTATTTTAACAATGCCTATGAATGTGATAAAAGATTTTATTCAGATTCATTTCCTGAAGCATATGCGCCAGGTGGAAGTCCATATCCACCGCATTTCCCACCCCATATACCTCATGACCCTGATATCATAGGAACCGGCCTGTTTGATTTCCGTATTGGACCGTTTGCTACCCATCTGAATGCAGGATATTTACGTGTAGGGATTGATCATAAACCTGATTATGTTGCTGATGCGGATTTTTCTCAAAGACCCAATTATGTGATTCATGGTGGAGGAATTGAATTGATTCCTTCGGAAGATGTAAGACTTCTTTTTGAGGCTTTTGGCTATTTTGATATGAATAGTAAAGTTGAATCACTATGGGTTACGCCAGGATTAAGATTCGGTGCGCGCAGCGTTAGTTTTGATATGGGATGTGAATTAGGAATACTGAATCCAGAAAGAAATCCCGATTTCTGGTGGAAGGCATTTTTCAATATTTCAGGTGGTGCGGATTTGATAAAGAAAGTTGAAGTCCATATCCCGATTGCCAAGGTTTCTGGAAGGGTTTACGATGCAAAAACCGGTGAACCGATTATTGCTACAATTACATTCCCCGGTTCAGATAAAGAAGCGGTTCAAACCTCCGCAAATGGTACTTACGAGACTTCATTTTCACCGGGAAGTTTTAGGATCCATGTTGAATCCGAAGGTTATCGCTGGAAAGAGCAAGGTGTTGTTTTGAAAGATGGAGATCAGATAATCCTTGATTTTGCCTTGAACAAAAAAGAAGTAGCAAAAGTAATTGGTAAGATATTTGATGCGGAGACTAAGCAGCCGATCGTTGCAACAATAACTTTTCCACAAACCCAGTTTCCATCAATTACATCAGATACTTCTGGAATGTATTCCGCAATTCTTGTCCCCGGAACTTTCCGAATTCGCGTAGAGGCAACTGGTTATCAATTTGATGAAAAGGTGGTTAGTCTCCAGGAAGGTGATACAAAAGTTATAGATGTCGCGCTCAATAAAGTCGTTCTTGCCCAGGGGACTCTTGTAGGAAAAGTAGTGGATAAAGATGATGAAAAGCCAATCCTCGCACAAATTTCATTCGTTGATGCGAATATCCCCGCAATCTCCACTGACCCCGCAACGGGCATATATAAGGTTACACTTGCCCCGGGCACTTATGTATTGAAAGTAGAGGCACAGGGTTATATAGTCGAAACCGCTCCAGTAGTGATTGCCAAAGATGAAACAAAAGTCCAAAATTTCTCATTAAGGAAAGAGCCGAAAGCGGGTGAAAAGATCATCTTACGGGGTATCTATTTTGAATTCAATTCGGCAGTGATTAAACCTGAATCTTATCCTGTTCTTGATGATGCAGCAAAGGTCCTGATTGCAAAACCCAAAATGAGGATAGAGATTGGCGGCCATACAGATAGCATCGGTTCTGATTCTTATAATATGAAACTCTCTTATGAAAGGGCAAATGCAGTAAAAGAATATCTTGTGAGGTATCATAATATTGATCCATCCCGCCTTGAAGTGCGTGGTTATGGTGAAACACAGCCAGTTGCTGATAATCGCACAAAGTCGGGCAGGGATTTGAACCGAAGGATTGAATTCAAGATACTCAGCGTAGACTAAAAACTTCTTTTCTCTATAGGGCAGGGCTACACCCTGCCCTTTTTTTTAGAGTAAGAAAACCAGTTGACAAAATCTAAAAAAGAAATAGACTATTCTACAATGGATAATATCCCAAAGAAAATAAATGGATATGAAATACTGGAAAGATTGGAGGTTGGGAATTATTCAGTTGTTTTCAGAGTTAGGGAGAAAAATAAAGATATAATATTAAAGATAGCGAAAGACAATGTTCCTGAGTTTAATCAATTGATTGCCCGAGAATTTCAGATTCTTTCGCAGTTTCATCATCCCAATATTGTATCTGTATATGAATATGCAACAACAAAGGATGGTTTTTCTTTTTTTACTATGGAATATATAAATGGGAGACCTATAGATGAGTGTTTTGTCGGTTTTAATAACGATTTGTTGGAGGCAATGATTCAGGTAATCAACGCACTGTCCGCCTTTCATAACAAGGGTTATGTGCACAGCGATTTAAAACCCGAGCATATTATTTACGATACCGCACAAAAAAAGGCTGTGCTCATTGACTTTGGTTTTGCAGGAATAACGAGCCAACAAATCAAGGCATCGGGCACAATCGGATACATTGCACCCGAGATATTTAAGGGAATTGGTCCTGACCAAAGGAGCGATTTATATTCTCTTGGTATGATTATATATAAGATCATCTCACATAACAAGGCAGTTATGCCCTTTAGACCGATAAAAGACATACCTGAAGAAATAAATAACGCAATCGCTAAACTCCTTGCAGAAGAACCTAATTTGAGACCCACTGCTCCTGAACTTTATGCAATTTTTAATAAATTTTTACCAGGAAAGAAAGCCGAAATTCTTACTTATAAAGTTTATCTGCCACCAACTGTATTTATAGAAATATCTGATATAACAGAAAGATTACTTAATTTGAAAGGCGAGGCAGTTATAGTGATGGGCGGGATGGGCGCAGGAAAGACAAGATTATTAAAGGAATTGAAGTATAAATTTCTTTTCAAAGGTTATGATGTTTTATTTTTTACAACTGGTTCAGAAAGACATTTTTATGAAGCCCTTGGCGATTTTATAAATTATAAAAATGTAAATTTTGGAGATGACATTGAACGGTTACAGATTTATATGAATATAACAGAAAAATTCCTGGAATTTGCAAAAAATAAAAGAGTGGCAATTCTTGTTGATGACATTGATAATTTGAGTGAATATGAGTTCGGATTATTCCGTTACATAAGTCACAGTCTGGAAAATACCGAGGCAATCATTATAGGGAGTGCGAAATTTTCCCCCAAAATTGAGGAGTTGAATTTTGCTAAAATAAATTTGATGCCCTTTTCCGTTGATGAGATTAAATTATTAATCGAAAAAACTTTATTAGATGTTGTAACCGAAGATGAAAACAATCTTTATGAATTTATACTCTGGCTCCATAAACATTCAGGTGGCAATCCGTTATTTATAGTGGAAACACTCAAAACACTTTATCAAAAGGAAATTTTAAAATATAAAGGATATAAATGGGTTGTAGATTTGAAATTATTAACAAAATTAGAAATTTCCGCTAAACTTGAGGAAATAATGTCATCAAGGCTTTCTTGTTTAAATCACAATCAACTTCTCATTTTGAAAGTACTAAGTATAGCAAACCATTCATTGCCTTTGTCTGTTTTAAGCAATTTTGCACCTGAAAATATTAATTCTTTAATTGAATTCCTAAAGATTAATGGCTTTATAAAATTAGATATTTCGCAGGGGAAAATATTATGTTCATTGGCGAACCAGATAATTAAAGTGGTTATTTTACAGATTATGAATAAAGAAGAATACAACGAGATTTCTCATAAACTTATAAAGGTAATAGAATCTTCGGACATTATAAAGGATTACTATCCGTTGCTTGGTACACTTTATGAACAGACCGGTGGATATGAAAGTGCCTACAAGTATTTCAGTCTTTCAGCAAAAAGAGCTGAGACAATGAATGATATTAAAGAGGCGATTTTTTATTATGAAAAAATAATCAATTGTTGTCAAAGTATAGAACCGTCAGCGTATCAAAATATTCTTTTGAAATTGGGAAATTTGTATGCAAATCAAGGGGACAATCAAAAGGCGATTGAGTATTATAAATCAGGGCTGAATTTCCCCGAGGTTAGAAATAAGTGTCTGTCAGGGTTGGGTCGTGCATATACAAATATGGGGTATTTTCATAATGCCATAGAGGTATTAGATTTATCTAAAAGCACAGATACGAAAGATTATATTGATAATGCTCATCGCCTCGCTTATTGTTATATGAATATTAACAGATTTGAAGATAGTGAAAAAATTTTGAATGATTTGTTAAACCTTTGCACCGAAATCAAAGATTATGAATCCCTGGCAAGTACAATGTATTATTTTACTACCCTTGAGTGGTTCAGAGAAGATTACAAAAAGGCAAAGGATATATGTTTTAATTTGTTGGAATTCTGTGAGCAAAACAATTTAAAAAAGCAGTATGCATACGCAGCAAATATGCTAAGTTCAATTTATGCACAATTAGGGGATATAGATGAGAGTATGAAATATATTGATAAGGCAATCAAAGAGTTTGAAAACGAGAAAATATACAACGGCTATTTATCTTCTCTGATTAACAGGGCTTTTCTATTCATAGATAAAGGACAAATTACTGAGGCGGTGAGTGATTTTGAGATTGCTTTAAAAGGTGTACAGAAGGCAAATATCAAACCTATGCAACATGCGGTTCTTATCTATCTCGCCGGACTATATCAGGATACCTGTAAATTTGCCCGTGCCATAGAATATTTCAATATGGCATTGAATATTGAACCTGATTCGGTCTATGCATTCTATGGGCTTGCAATGAATTATTATAGACTCGGCGAAATTGAGAAGGCAAAGGATATTCTGGAAGAACAGATAAAAACAAAGGAGGAAGTTGTTTATCTTGCGGGTTTGGGTAAAATTTATGCTGCATTGGGTAAGCAAAAAATGGCAGAAGATTATATGGATAAGGCACTAAATAGAATGAAAGAAGAAAAGATCTTGCAGCCATTAAAGATTGAAGTTTTTTTAATTGCTTCTGATTTTTATCTTGGCAATAGTGATTTATCTCGCGCACTCACCTATGCATCTAAGGCGGAAGAGCTCAGCACCCCTCTGAGCAGAGAGAGAAAAGTAGCGACATCACTTGTGAAGATTGTTAAATTCAGGAGTAAACAGATCGATGAACTTGATATTGAAGAAACATTGAGTAAACTAAGAGAGAATGATTATTTATTTGATTATGCTTTCTTGCAAAGGTTAAAAATCGAAGCAATCCTTGAACGCGGAATTGAACCAGAAAAAATTAAGGATATTGCAGAACAGATTTATGCAACAGAAAATATTTTGAAAACGATTGGCGCAAAATATGAACTTACTAAAATCCGGGAAATAATGGTAGAATTTTATCCGCAGATTTTGAAGGATTATGAAAGGCGGAAGATGCCAGATCGTTATTTAAATACTTTTTCAAATCTTGCTGAACTGATAAATTCTCATTTGGGGGATGAGGATTTTATAGCGAGCATTCTTGATTTAGTTATTAATACTACAAATGCAGAACGCGGAGCATTGTTTATCAGTACAGAAGAAGGTATGGAACTGGCGGCAGGCAGGAATATGGATAAAAGGACAATCAGAGATGCAGGTGAACTTTCCAAAACAGCAATTGATGAGGTCAACAAAAATCATATTGTTTTTGTACCTGATGCACTGCAGGATTCAAGGTTTAATATAAGGAGGAGTGTCTTGCTTAATCAAATTCGGACAATATTATGTATCCCGCTTATAATCGGAGACCGAATTGTTGGTGCAATTTACTTGGACTCTACACTTCCGGGTTCAATGTTTGGTGAACAAGATAGAGATTTTTTGATAACCGTGTCAAAGATACTCGCATCGGTCATTGATAAGTCAATGTCTTTCAAAAATTTACGCGAAGAATTTGTGCAATTAAGAGATGGGACGGTTCTCGAAATTGGAAAAGGATATATTATGGGCAAATCAAGGGTTTTGAAAAAGATTTATAATCTTATCAATGATGTTGCACCAACAGACACACCCGTGCTTATTACTGGGGAAACTGGGGTAGGGAAGGGAATGATTGCCAGACTGATTCATTTAAAAAGCAGGCGAAAAGATAAGAAATTTGTGAATATAAATTGCGGTACGATTCCAGAAACATTGTTGGAATCGGAATTGTTTGGATATAAGAAAGGAGCCTTCACCGGCGCTGTAGCTGATAAAAAAGGACTTCTGGAAGAGGCTAATGGGGGTACTGTTTTTCTTGATGAAATTACAAATACAAGTCCAGCATTTCAAGCAAAAATGCTTGAGGCGATAGAAGATAAAGTCATAAGACGGCTTGGTGAGACTCAGACAAGGAAGATTGATGTGCGATTTCTGTTTGCTACAAATAAAGAGATTGATATTGAGGTTGAAGAAGGAAGATTTAGAAGAGACCTTTATTATCGGATAAATGTTTTTATTATTAAAGTCCCAAGTTTGAGGGAACGTATTGAAGACATACCATTGCTTGCAAATTTTTTCTTACAATTGAAATGTAAAGAATTAAATAAAACAATAGAAGGTTTTAGTGACGATGCTTTAAAATTATTGAAGGAATATCCCTGGCCCGGGAATGTTAGAGAATTACAGAATATTGTTGAGCGGGCTGCGGTTCTCGCAAAATCTAAAATAATCAGGGTGGGAGATATAGGTTTTAACAGGGAACGAGAGATGCTACCCATTAGGGAAATTACAAAAGAGGCAGTAAGAAATGCCCTTAATACGACAAATTGGAGCATAAAAGAGACTGCGAAGATTCTTGGTGTGAGCAGGAGAACGATTGAGAGATATATTAAAAAATTTAATTTAAATAAAAATTAGAGCATTGTTTAGATTTGAAACTCAATGCGACAGGTCAAAAAGTGCGACAATTTGTCGCACTTATATGCTGCAAACCCCATGTAATTTCGTGACATTCTAAAAACAATTAAAAATGCGACAATTTGTCGCATTTTTGATAATTGTATGCAATCGAATCCACTGAAATTTCAATACTTTTTGTAGGCACGATTTTTGCATATATAAAAAATGGTTATAAAAGAATTTATATTTGAATAGAAAAAAGGGAAGCATGCATTATAATTTTTGTTTTAATGAAAGATTGGGGAGTTAAATAATGGATAGCAGCATATATTTTAAAAACATAAAAAATATAAATATAGCATCGGTTCTATCTTTCGTTAAATTAATGGAATTGACTGATATTTATACGAAAAATCATTCTTTTCAGGTCGCTGAACTTGCTTTTTTGATGGGAAAATTTATTGGTTTATCAGAAAAAGAACTAATGTTGATAAAATTGGCTGGTCTATTACACGACATAGGAAAGATCGTTATTCCCGAAGAAATTTTTAACAAACCAGGTTCACTTAACAAGTACGAGTGGGATATAATGAAACAACATCCGAAAAAAGGTTCAGATATGATAAAAACAGTGGATGGATTAAAGGAAGTTAAACAATGGATACTTTATCACCACGAAAAATACGATGGTACAGGTTATCCAGAAGGTTTGAAAAAGGAAGAAATTCCATTCTGTGCAAGGATTCTTGCAGTCTGTGATTCCTATTCAGCAATGGTTTCTGATAGGCCATATAAAAAATCAATTAGTGAAGAGGATGCTAAAATAGAAATTCAAGAATGCAAAGGCAAACAATTTGACCCTGAACTTGCTGATGTATTTCTAAAACTGCCTTGTGAATATGTAAGGAGGGCGATTACAAAATAAAGTTGTGCTATGTAAAGATCTTGCCGGCAAGGGGGCTGGGTGTTTTTTCTCCAATCTGGGGCCATTCCCCAGCCCTCTTGATTTGTGTTTATTTTGAACTTAGAATCCAGAAATAGATTAAATAAATCACCACCATTATTAAAATAGTTGATAACTCAAATTTCAACTTTTTAAATGAAAATTTTATAATAAGGGCGGGCAACCCTTTTAAATATTCTTCTTCAGTAATTATTATTATAGAATATTCAATTAAGAAGGCAAGTATTATGATTATTTTTAACCAAAATGGTGGATTGTACAGAAAGACAGTGCCCATGACAAGAAAAAAGTTGCCAATGTATAACGGATGTCTTAATATACGATATGGTCCACTTACAATTCTATAAAAAGCATTTAGTTCTTTCGTTCTCGCCTTTTCTCCAATATAACCCGTTGCCCAGAGTCTGATTGAAAGTCCAGAAATAATGAGGATATGAGACAAAAAAAATGTCGAATTCGGCTTGCTAAAATAAAGCATTAGTAAAAATGCAGCAATCGCAATAATACTTCTATATCTATAAAAAAATTTGCCAATTATGAAAATTTTTAAACGTATTTTATTTAAGTTAGCCAGTTAAACTCCTATGGAGTAGAAAGTGGTTTATACAAAAAATAATCGCCAATAATTCTTTCTATATAATAATTTTCTTTTATTGCATCTGCCATTTCAGATGTTAAACGTTCTTTATCAAAAGAGCAATTGACATTGAAACTAAAAACAAGAAGTGAAAAACGCCTGTTTTTAATGTCATTCACAAACTTATCCTGATTCCAGAGTTTTTGATTGGCAAGCTGGGTGAGTTCAAAAGGCTGAAATAAAACTTGTTTTTTGTTAACCACAATTATCCCGGCGTCTTCAGAAATTATTTTACCATCAGTATTTAATATGACCTGCGAAAGTTGCGCAAAATTTCGCCAGTCGGTTTTGGTTATTGCTGGTTCACTATAGAAAGGCATATGAAGAAATAATATCAATTGGGTAAGTAATGCACCGTTTATAAAAAGAGGATATTTCTTTTCATCAATATAATTTTTTAATCTTTCAATTGAGAGACCAGCAAGAATACAATTGAGGGCGATCAGTTCAAAAAAATAATTTGTATTCGCACCGACCTTTCCTACTGAAAATCCATTGATTGCGGCAATAATAAAATATACGCTCCAGAAAGAAAATTCCTTCTTTCTAAATGTATCAAGGATAAATAATACAGAGAAAAAAAATAATATTGCATGGTTCTGTAAAAAACGAATATAAAATTTAAATGCCTGTTTTAAGTCAAAGATATTAAAATTATATAAAATATTGTGACGAAAGAATTCGCCATGGGTCGATTGATTTATTATAAAGAATATAAACAGATAGGAGATTATCATCAAAAGAATAAATATTAACGCCCTTTTTCTCAGTCTGAATAATAATGATATTGCAATGGCTATGGGAGCGGAAATAAAGGTCTGTTTTGTGTATAGGGATAAAATAAAGAAAGGTATTGAATACAGGGTGCTATTCTTCAGGTCAACGCGGAGAAAGATATAAAATCCAAGCAGGCTACATAGTAATCCTAACATATCAACGCGCATAAAGGGTGTATCTTTGTAAATATAAGAAGATGAGATAAATAAAAGGGCAGAAATAATGGCGATTTCTTTTTGAGTTTTTTGGTGAAGAATTTTGTATATCATAAAGACAACAAAAATTGTGGCAAGAAATGTAATCAATCTTCCCCAAATAAATGAAAGACCAAATAATTTCACAAACCCGGCACATAGTAAAAGATAGACCGGGGGGTAATTTGTGACAATGAGTGGGTAATCGTTGATACTTTTATATATTGGTTTACCTTCTAATAAGAGTTTTATCTGATTAAGAATTAATCCTTCTGGATACGAGACCTGGTAAGGATATGTAATTATAGTTGAAGATTGGATAAGATAAAACAATGTATAGATTATCAAACCAGCAGATATGAGTAGTTTTAATTTATTCATTATTGTTTATCACAGTGATAGCCTTAATTATTTCTTAAGAACCAAAAGTTTTTGTAAGACATTCTTTCAAATATCATCTCCAAAAGTGCCGGAGAGGGGATTTGAACCCCTATGCTGTTGCCAGCGCCAGGTCCTGAACCTGGTGCGTCTCCCAATTCCGCCACCCCGGCTAAAAGACGTCATTGGTTATCAGACATAGATGCCTTTTTTTAATCCTTTTAAATTATAGTTATAATCTACATTTTGTCAACCGAAAATAGCAAGAAATTACGTTTTTTTTATTGACTTTGGTGTTATAGTGTGTATAATTTTATATGAAAAACTTAATAGATATCCTTATTAATCCTACTGCAGTTTTTAGAGGTATAAAAGAAAAGCCCGAATGGTTAAAACCCTTTATTGTTGTGCTGCTTGGATTGTCAATTCTATCAATTTTAAGTATCTCAACAACAAGTAATTTGATAACCGCTCAGCAGATAGAGGCAATGAAAGAGCGTAATATGACTGAAGAGCAGATAGAACAGGCAATTAAATTTACTTCTGGCCCCTTTATTTATGTCTCTGCTTTGATAGGAACAATATTGGGTGTAAGTGCTATTCTGCTGTTATTCGCCTTGTTATTGAACATTTTTATCCCTATGGTGGGTGGTGAGGGTTCATATAAAGTTGTCTTCTCGGTTGTCTCATATGCAGCACTGATTAAAATTCCTGCCCATATTCTCCGGTGGATATTAATTATGATAAAAAATTCTTTACAGGTGAGTACTTCTTTGGCCCTTTTTGTTCCCAATCTTCCGGTTAATTCAATCGCCTATAGATTGTTGTCAAGTTTTGATTTTTTTATTATCTGGGAAATGATACTTGTAGCAATAGGAATCAGTATTACTAATAATTTAAAGAAAGAAAAAGCATTTATTCTTGTCTTTATAATCTGGTTTGCTTCAATATTATTGGGACTCGGGCTTGGACAGGCCTTCAGACCAAGATAAAAATTTTTTTATTCTTCGGTAATATTGGGTCGATAAAATCTTCGGCATTTGAACTCAAAATTTTTAGAATCATAATTATACGGGTTCTTAAAAAATTTTGAGGCACTACAGATTAAAGGTTTTGATTGTAAATACTGATTCATTGGATTGAGCAAAATACCGCTTACTTTATTTATTATACCCGGCTCACGATTGCGATACGGAAATCTTAATATAATTCCGGGGATGTAGTCATTGGCAAAGATATTATCCCATATTAGTGGTGGTCTACCCAATATTCCGGTGATACGCTCAATATCGCTCACAGTTATTTCATGCGAAATTATATTTTTCCCGGTCCAGAATATTTTAACATTTTTGTGTAATGTTTTTGCAATGGTTAAAATATATTCTGTTTTTTCAAAACCACGATACTGGGTGGGGCAGAAGAATAGGTCTGGATTTTTAAACTTTTCTTTTAATATTTCATATACTTCATTTGCGCTGGCCGTCTGTTTTAATGCGGAATTTGAGTCTAATGTTATTTCTATGTCGTCATAAAATATACTATAGTTTTCAACGCCAATTTTCATCATTGATTTGATTTTTCTGATAATCAGCTCTGTGTTAGGCTTTGTGCCTGGGGAGAGCGCGTAGTTGAATTTTATTTTATGCTTCCGGGCGAGGTTATTTAGTGCCTCAAATTCTTTCATTTGAATGGCTGGGTATAATTTATGGTATTCTGCCCTGTGGTATGGGTCTGATTTAGGACCATATACATATGTATTCAATTTCAGGAAAGAAAGAAATTTTATTAAATCACAACGCTCATAGAACGAATATGTTTTACCATAAAATCCTTCAATCACTCCGTAGATTTTGTTATTTTTCTCCATCTATTGCTTTAAGTAATTTTGTCCAGGCTTCAGGATTTTTTTCTATCTTTTTCAATTCTTTTTTAAGATCAATTTTAAAATTTTTTTGTAATACATATAGCGAATCCTCTAAACCCTGACTAACACGCTTTCTCATTTCTCGTTCTGCATTTAAATAATCAACAAGTTTTGGATTGTATTCGCTGCTTTTACAACTAAAGAAAAAAGCAAGTACTATGATTAAAATAATATTTGGTTTTTTTAAATTTACTGCCACAGATAAGATAATTTGGGAATGAGCATTTGTTCCACAGGTTCGGTCAATAGTTCAATAAGGCTGAGACGTTTTTGGGGATATATTAGGTTGGGTTTTGCTATACCCAGCATATCACCAATAATTTTTACTGCGTCTTCAAAAGAACCAAGGGTATCTACCAAGCCTAATTTTTTTGCCTGACTTCCGGTTATTATCCTGCCATCAGCAAATTTTAAAACACTATCCCTGGGTAGATTACGGGCTTCACAGGTTGCCTGAACAAATTGTTCGTATACATCAGTGACAACATCCTGAAGTAACCTTTTTTCTTTTTCATCCATTTTACGGAATGGCGAACCAATATCTTTATGTTCTTTTGATTTTATGACTTCGTAATTGATACCAATCTTCTTCATCAATTCTTCAAAAATCGGAAATTGCATAATTACACCAATTGAACCGGTGATCGTGCCGGGATTGGCAACGATTAAATCTGCAGGTAGTGAAACATAATACCCACCGGATGCGGCAAGTGCACCCATAGAAATGACTACCTTTTTCTGCCCACGGCATTTCTTAAGTTCTTCGTATATTTCCTGTGATGCGGCAACACCACCACCTGGAGAATCTACACGGACAAGTATCCCCTGAATATTCGGGTCTTCTGCAAAACGCTTTATATCACGGACTGTCCTTTTGGATGATGAAATAACCCCTTCAATTTCTATTACACCTATATTACCGCTCGGAGTAAACATGGCACCCCTTGAACTTAATCCTATCAAAAGTCCAAGTATAACTGCCACTATTAAGACGACAATTATTATTATATGTGTTTTTTTCATAAAATCTCCATTTCAATATTTTAATCAAACGAACAAAGAAGTCAACGGCTGGATTAAATTATAAGGATTTATCGGGAACAATGACATTTAATGCCTTGGGAATTATTGTGATTTCTACTTCCTCTGCCCTTTCTTCTTCACCGTCAATATCTGCAAGAAATACTTTATTTGAGATAATTTTTACTTTTCTGGCACGCACTTGAAATAATTTTTTATAAAACAGATGTCTGGCATCATACACAGGAAGTAGAACATTTTTAATGAATTTAAAAGTATTTGTATCTTTTACATATAGTACTTCAAGATAGCCGTCGCTTATGTTCGCCATTGGTGCGATTTTCATTCCGCCACCAAAATATTTACCATTTGCCGTACCAAGAATGTTAATATTGCCTTCATCTTTATCTGTGCCATCTATATTTATCTTTAAATAAACGGGCTTGGATATCATGATCCCTACGAAACTGGATAAGAGAAATGTTAAAAAGCCACCAAAACATTTAGGAATATGATTGGCGATTCTCACCACATTGCCACCAAGACCGACATCAAAGACATTGGCAAAATATCTTATCCAGAATTTATCCCCTAATTTAAATTTAACAATGCCGATATCTATCGCTGCCAAATTTCCTTTAAGTATTATTTCAATCGCCTTCTGGTAATCGAATGGAATGTTTAGGCTTCTGCATAAATCAGCACCTGTTCCTACCGAAATGAATCCGAGGGCGGGGAGATTGTTAAATGAATCCTTGCATTCCATTATTCCATTTATGATTTCATTTATTGTGCCATCGCCACCAACACTTATGATTAAATCGAAATGCTTTTTCACTCCATCTATTGCCAGTTCTTTTGCGTGGTAGCGATACCTTGTTTCGCTGATGTAAGGTTCACAACCCGATTCTTTAAGACGTTTCTGAATATCCTTAAATCTCCTGCCGGCAAGATATGCACCAGCTTTGGCATTAATTATTACTTTGGCCTTCTGAAACATTTTTATTTCTCGTTATTTTTGTAGATTATAAATCCCACCGCCGAGAATAAAGCAATGAAAGTAATTATACCCCAGATGAAGATTGAACGACCAGGAAATGTATCAAGTAGAATTCCACCAAGCATTGGACCAAATGCCCAGCCAAAGGTCTGAGCAAGATTATAGAACGCAAGATATCTACCTCTATTCTCAGGGCGTGCAATTTTAGACGCATAACTTTGACTTGAAGGTGTTATCACCATTTCGGCGATTGTTATTAAGATCATTGAAAAAATAAGAGCGGAGAAACCATTAGCAAAACCGAGTGATAGATAGCCTATGCCATATATTAATGAACCAATCCATAGTGCAGATAGTTCTTTTTTATCGGGAATTAAGTGGGTTATGAAATATTGAAATAAGACAACCATAAATCCATTGATAGAGAATAATATTCCAAGTTGGCTTTTGGTTATTCCAATGCGATTGACTGTATAAATTGATAATGGTGATACAAGTTGTCCCCATACAATAAATATGCTGAGGGAAATCAATGTGAAAATTAAGAATTTCTGGTCATTAATTACTGAAAATATTTCTTTCAGATTGATTGATATAATAAAGTTTTTCTGGTTTTGTGATAGAGCATTATTCTCAAAATTTTTTTTATGGAATAAAGATTCCTTACAGTAATTTACTAAAATAATCGTGGCAATTAACATACATAATGCAGTAACAAAAAAAAGGTAGGCATATTCTATAGATGCAAGTAATCCGCCGAGTGCTGGACCGAGAGCCCAGCCCAGATTTCCACCCATCCGCAGTAAACCATATGCCTTTAATCGTTCGTTTGTTTCGGTCAAATCGGCTATATATGCCTGGGACGCGGGTATATAGAATGAAAATAATATTGAGTTTAAAATGAGAAAGGCAAATATAGTATAAACATTGTGCCAGTGTAGGATAATAAAACCCATTGAGGCAAATAGAATAAATCTTCCTGATAATGAGCGAACCATTATAAATTTTCTACCAAATTTGTCGCTTATTTCACCGCCATACAAACCTACGGTTGCTCCAATTATCTGGGCAAACATTAATATTGTGCCGACAATGGTCATTGGAATATGCAAAACATTATTTAAATAAAGACTCATATAGGGCATTGTTATTGAAAAACCAATTGCACTTATGACACTTGTGGTGAAAAGTGCCCAGATATCCCTGGAAAAACCTCGGGGCAAAACTGAATCTAATTTCATCTAATGATACTATTCTACTTTCAGCAATTCAGCCATAGGGTCCCAAAGGGGTAGATGGATTGGTTTTTGCTCAAAAATTTTTCTTATTTCGTCAGGCAAATATTTTACATTAATTATTACTTCATAAACATAATCATCAAACCAATCATTATACATTGTATAAAAACCCTGTTCACCTTCATCATTACCATGACTATTCTCAACAAGCCATTTAACAATTTTATTGTCTTTAATATCCACTCCCAGTAGCACCATTGCGTGGTTGGAAGAACTAAATCTATAAAATATTCTATTTTCTTTATCCATTTTGAATGCTGGCTTGAATAGGGCATCATAATTATAAATCTTTGAACTCAAGATCCCTGTTTTACGGTCACTCCCTTTTCCTATATCACAGGCGAACCATACAGGTTCATTATTCAAAATAGATTTTTTTACCAACTCCTTTATGATTTCAATATTAACATTGGCACTTTGTGGATTGGGTAGATCAAAGACATTGCGACAATTATCAAATTCATAAAGACGATTAAACTCCCGCCCTGGATAATGTATCAATGAGACATAATCATTTAAATTGACCCCGACTGTCTCTTTATAGAAATCAAGAGGAGTATAAATTTTTGTCTCGAATATTTTCCCATTTTTATCTTCATATCGCCAGATAAATTTTTCTGGTGGTTCTGTGAAATTCATCACAAGAATTTTATAGATTTCTTTTAGTATTTTTAACTTATGGGCTCTAAGGTCATTATCATCCGACCCTTCTTTTGCCATTTTTCTTATCATGCTTGCTCCAGCGAGGACCTGTTCATTAATCACCCTGTTCATCAACCAGGTATTACTTGTAGGATAAGTTTCAGGATAGACATCCTTTGGCACCAGACCATACTTTTCGACAAGGGAAACAAACCAACTCCAGTATCCACCGTCCTGGACACCTTCATCAAGGATTTCGCTTAGTTCCCGGTCTAATATGTCGCGGTCTTTTGTCTGTATCACAAATTCAAGGACGAAATTTGCCTTCTCAAGTTTATCGTAAAATGCGATATAGGACTGAGAAAATTCGAAATTTTTTAGATTGTATTTTTTTATAACACCAGGCCTTAACAGATTTAATCCTGCAAATATCCAGCATCTACCACTATTCTTCTGGTCGGTAATCCCTTTGGTCTCAATCTTATTACTGAACAGTGTATTATGGTTCTTTAGAAATTCTCTATTCAATGTCAATTCATGGAGATCGTTATTGGTCAGGGCGTTGATTAGTGCTGTGTCTTCTATACTTAGATTGAGTGAAGACCTCAATTCGTTAAGTATCACGGTGTTTATCCCAGCGTCTTTAAGGTACTGGCAATAGCCAGGGAAAAGACACATAAATGACAGCGTTGTTATACGCAAAATGATTTTATCAAAACGCATAGTTGCTCCTTTCTATTATTTATTATTACCACTTTGAAAGGGTTTTAATTATGGTTATGTTTTTTAAAAATATGAACTATTTCATTAAAATGACCTTTTCAGTATAAACTTTGTTTGCGTAATCCGCTTTAATAAAATAGATCCCAGAACTCACTTCTCGATTTTCGTTATCTTTTCCATTCCATATAATCAGATGTCTTCCATTTTCTATTTTCCCATTTATTAATGACCTTACCAGACGGCCTGTTGCATCATAGACATTTAGTTTAATCTCTCTTTGCTCTGGTGAATAGAATAAGATTCTGACTTTATTAGTAAACGGATTGGGAAAAGGATGGTAGAGCATAAATTTTTCCGCAGATGTTTTTTTATTATCAGATATACCTGGTGCATAGTCTGTAGTGACGCGCATCATAAAATCATAGGGATACCAGGTATGCCATCCATAATTTGACGGTTCGGTCCAGTACCAGTATGATACGCTGTCCCTTGGGATTGCGTTATCCATTCCGACATAAGGGGCACTTGGTGAATTTGAGAGCCAGTGAAGGACAAGCCAGAAGGGATTTGAGTTATTTATAACGATTGGTGGTGAATAGCTTTTTACTGCCCAGCCGCTCCCTGGAGGAAATATCGTTTCAGGTGGTGCAATGTAATAATCAGGGGTAAGCCCTGGTAGTCCTGAAGAATCAGCATTTAATGATATGAGCATGGGTGAAGATGTGCTTGCAAAAAACCTTGCCTGGGTTATAACAAATGGTGCGGACAAACAGGGAATCATTTTCTGGGCAAACTTGTTATCATAGAAGTTCGGGGATACATAACCATAGACATCAAGGTTACCATCATCATATAAAATTTCCGTCGTTATGTTGACCTGTTTCATTAATGTATCATTACTACGATTATAATCGTCATTTACATTAGTGTAGAAATAAACAGAATGTATCTGGGTTGTTGCAGGTGCCCAGGCAGGGTTTAACCAGATCGTGTTGGACTGGAGCGGTGTAAGATATGCCTGGCCATTACCTGTGTAAACAAGGTTATTACCAGCATCATAGATTTTACATACCACGGGTATATTTTCTGAATAACTGCCGTTATTTGTGATTGTAACACGAGGCGCTCTTGTATAATTCAAAGTCAGTTCATCGAATGGAAATTCAATCCTTGATACTGCACCATCATGGAAACAGATACTACCCTTTTTTAGTGTATCATTTGCAGGATATTGATCCCCTGAAAGAGCAGTATAGGCAACGGTCGTATATCTGCCGTAAGCAGGGACTGTCCAGTTGGGCGAGAAGTTCAGTACCTGTTCTGCACCGCTCTGGAGATTGTTTACTGAAGCGGTTGATTGATAAAGAACAGCGCCGAGAGAATCATAAATAAAATAGTATGTAGAAAAACTGGCAGAAGCAGTTCCATAATTTTTTACCGTTGCCTGCGGTGCGATTGACTGTCCAACCTGTAAAAAATTCCCTGGCGAGTTAATACTCTTCACGCCGACATCGTTTGCTAATTGGTCAATTATCCTAATAGCATATAACTCGCCACCGTTTCCAAATTCTCTTGCGTGGACTGCTTTCCCGCCAGCAGTAACGAATGAACCATCCTTTGAAATATCTACTGAAGTTAATGAACCAGGTTCATCAATGTCGTCTAATAACTGAAATATTGGCGTGGAGGATGATTTATTAAAGACTGTGAGTACATCTCCAAATGTTCCCTGGTATTGTCCCCATGATACTGCAGCACCCCTTTCTCCGTTGGCAGAAAGGGCACACTCATCAATATAATCGCCATACTGACTATATTCCCAGAGCGGTGTTGAGGATGTTGAATCATACATCAAAACCTTTCCGGAATAAGTCGGGCTATACTGGAATGTCCCCGCCATGATTGTGGCACCGTTATCAGATATTGCTACAGCAGTAACCCAGGGGTGACCCGTGTAATGTTCCCATTTTAATGTATAATTAGAACCGGTCCAGCGATAGAGATACACTCTTCCATTGAAATGTCCTTTTACGAGATATTTTCCATCGCCAGAAATTTTTGCACTGCTCTGTCCGTAATTATAGAGCGAGTCGCGTCTTGTCCCATTAAGATTATAAATATATGTTGCATAATAAGTTGAGATACAAAATACATTGCCATCATTGGAAATATCAAGTCCGTAAATACCGCTATTGGGAGAAAATGTGATTGTGCGTATTGTGTCACCGTTTTGATTGAAGATAAATAATTTAGCTACATCCGATGCACTTGCAAGTACCCCATAGATTGAACCATTTTCACTAACTGCAACGCATGTTCCCTGAGAACTTGTAGCAATTTTGTAACCTGGTGGAAGGTTAAAACGCCATTTAGGAGCCGCACTATTCGCAGTAAAACTATAAAATGGCTCACCCGTAGAGCCGACGGCTATATCTTCTCCGGTTGAAGATACATCAACCGGAATATACCATTCGGTAAGCGGTAAGGGAAAAGTCCATAATGGAGTGTTATTTCCGAGTGTTCTATATAAACTTGTCCTTTTATTATTTAACCACCAACCTGCCTGGATAAACATACCATTTCCAGTAATTGAAACATGTTCTGCAATAGCATATTGATGATTGCGGTCAACCCATAAAGTCTCGGCGCGGGAAGGATTATATTTAACCGTCTGGGGCAAAAATTTTGGTATCATAGCAGTAGGTGTTATGTATCTCGTCTCGTTATTAGAAATTTCTATATCTATTCCGGGTAGATTATCATCTTTAAGTATGCCTGAAAAGGCAAAACCAATAACGAAAATAAAGACAATAAACCTGAACATTTAGCCCCCTTTCAATTGATTATATCTAAAGGATTTTTGATGTCAAGGACAAGATTTGCGTCAGAAATCTAAACTATTTTTTCCCTATAAATACTCTAAAGCGAGATTTAAAAGACCATCCTGTGTCGTATTGCCAGTTTTTATTTCCAGCGAGGACCTGCCAGTAGTAAATTCCGCTTGTATCAATTATTATAGTTTCCGAGTTAGTAGATACATTATAATCAAATAGATATGTAGTGTCTCTATACAATCTAATATTATAATACTGTGCGTTGGTCACCTCTGTCCAGTGGAATGTTATAGGTGCGGGTAAAGAGTCAAAATATAAACTTGTGTCAAATTTTGGAAAAAGTGGAGTCGGTGGCAAAAAACGAAAATTCACCTCAAAATGCCATTCTTCAGACCAGTTTGTATAATAATCCCATTTTGAACTGTATGCCCTTACCTTCCATTTATACTTATCAAAAAGTAAAGTATCTGCCCAACTCTGGATTAATGCATTAGTATCTAATTGTAATGTCCATGTGCGGCCTTTTTCTGCAACAAAATTGATTTCGTATATTTCTGCATCTTCTATATTTTCCCATGAAATAATGAGCCTTGGGCTACCAAATGGCATATGAACAAAACTGTCGGGTGGGGTAAGTAGTCTTGGTGGAGCAGGAGGTGGAAGCAATGAATCACCTTTCGGTTTGTATTCGTCCGGATTTTTGCAATCAGAATGTATTATCAATAAAATAACGCTTACAAAATATAATATTGGGAAAATTATTTTTAACTTTTTCATTGCCACCCCCTAATGTATATATGTTACCTATAAAAATCTTTTTGTCAAGGGGCACTTCTGACTTGATATTCTATCATTTTTGGCTATAATAAGCTATGCAGATAAAATATGGAAGAAGATTGATAATTTTCTTGGCTTTTTCTTTGCTAATGCATTGTGCCCCGAAATTTGTCTATTCACCTGACCCCAAGGAAGATGTAAAGTTCTGGATGAAGAATCTTTCCTATCAAAAATCCTTCCGATATGAGTATGAGCTGAATACAGCTTATGCAAGAATATCTGCAAAGGGCGATTGTATTATTGGTCGGGCGGAATATATTAAAGGAACTTGGGATTATGGCGATACGATAATTGATTTTGAATATATCGGGATAAACGACAGGGAATGGTCAAAAAAGGAAGGTAGGTGGATAGAATCCGCAAGGGGTGAAGAATCAAATATATATGCCCAAGTCAAAAGGATTCTTGAGTTTAACAAATTTGAACTTTTAAGTGAAAATGATAAATTTCTATTCCGTTCTAATGCTACTTTGCCCTTTCTCGCACCGGATAGGTGGCGGGAGATGATTGGTTATATTGAGATCTCACGCAAAACATATCTACCTGAAATGCTCTGGGTGGGATTACCTGATTCAAGTGTTTACTGGAGATTGAAAATTGATGATTATAATCATAACAGAATTATTACACCGCCTTATATTGATATAAAAAATTATGAAATTAAACCTGATAGTTCAATAAACCAGAAACAGGCTGTCAAGAAAATAAAGAATCGTTTAAAATTATTAAAACTAAATTGGAGATTGAATAAAGAAGGTAGTAAGATAATTCTTAGAGTACCTGGAGAATATAATATTCATGATATTAGGGATTTACTCGCCCCTGGAATCACCACAATTTATCATGTAGCCCGCAATAGCAACGAAGCATCCCGTATTTCCTATCTTAAAGGAAATGTTAATCAGACAATCTACTTAAAAGATATCAAATATGATTACGGAATTATAAAATCTACTAATTTGAGTTTTGACGCTTTTTCCCGCCCTTATATCACAATAAAATTAAAAAAGAAGATTGAGCCGGCAGAGGAGATTGCCATTGAGATAGACAGCGTTCTAATTGCAACCGCAAGACTTGACAAAGATAAAAAAATGGATAAAATTATCATATATCCTGATATGGAATATCTTGAAATTCTTAAATACAAGGCATTTATGTCTCAACCCTTATTTAAAATGGAGATACTGCCAGCAACCAAGGGGTCTGATTGACCAGTTTGGTACTTTTTGTCTATACAATAGTACTCTTTGTCTTATTATTTTATTCAATGCACTCTTATGTATTGCTTTATTTACATTTCAAATTCAGGAAGAAAAAAGGTGATAAAACAATAATTGGAGTCCCTGGGATTTTAAAAACATATCCCAATGTCACCATACAATTGCCTGTTTATAATGAAAAATTTGTCGTGAGACGGTTGATAAATAGCGTGTTAATGATTGATTATCCAAAAGAGAAACTTGAAATTCAGATTCTTGATGATTCTAATGATGAGACTACGAGAATAATTGATGATATCTTGAAAGAAAAATTAGAAATCGGTTATGATATTAAACATATAAGAAGAGGCACAAGGCAGGGGTTCAAGGCGGGTGCACTTCAATATGGTTTGATGATTGCTAAGGGTGAGTTCATTGCAGTCTTTGATGCTGATTTTGTTCCACCAAGAGATTTTCTCAAAAAACTCTTGCCCGAATTTGATGATCCAGTGGTTGGAGCGGTTCAGGCAAGATGGGGACATCTTAATGTGGAAGAATCGCTACTTACAAAGAGTCAGGCGGTTGGACTTGATAACCATTTTATCAATGAACAGGAATTAAGGAATAAGGCTGGGCTTTTTATAAATTTCAATGGAACCTGCGGAGTATGGCGCAAGGCTGCAATAATGGATGGTGGCGGCTGGGCAGGGGATACACTTGCCGAGGATCTCGACCTTTCATATCGGGTGCAGTTGAAGGGCTGGCGAATAAAATATCGTGGTGATGTTGTCGTCCCTGGAGAATTACCCGATGATGCGGATAGTTTTCGCATTCAGCAAAACAGGTGGGCAAAAGGAACATTCCAGGTTGCACTTAAATTGCTCAAAGATGTGCTCAGAAGCGATTTGAAACCTCTCGTTAAATACGAAGCATTTGTTCACCTTACCTGCCACATAAATTTTATTGCAATGTTACTTTTAGGTTTGCTTTCCTTCCCGATAATTTATTTCAAGGTAGAGAAGATTGTTGCTGATTCCTACTACACATTCGCTTCTTTCTTTACGATCGGTGCATTTGGCTATCCTTTGCTTTATTTCTTCTCTCAAAAATTCAGTTATACTGATTACAAAAGACGAATTCCATATATCGCAAGTGTTATTGCCTATAGTATGGGATTGACAATCTCAAATACCAAGGCAGTCATTGAAGCATTGCTAAATAAAAACATTGTTTTTACAAGAACTCCGAAGAGTGGCGGGGTAAAAAATAAAAGATATATAATTGAGGTTAATAGTTTAATTCCGTTTTTAGAAATTTCTATTGGTTTTTATATCTTTTTTACCTTTTTGTATGCGCTCTTCAATAGTCAGTATATTCTTTTGCCGTTTTTGGGCGCATACGGTTTTGGTTATTTACACCTCGGCTATAATTCATTTAAAGATAAATTTGTTTTAACAAAACCACAGGAGGTATTATGCTCAAGAGAGAACTCTTAGAAATTTTATGCTGTCCGAAATGTAAAGGTGACCTTGAATATGATAAAGAAAAAGAAGAACTTCTATGCCACAATTGTAAACTTGCTTATCCTATAAAGGATGACATTCCAATAATGCTTATTGATGAAGCAAAAAAGATAGGATAAATTATGTTTGTCATTTCTTTCTTTATCATTTCTGCCGTTAGTGTAAATAATCTGGGCGATGCGGGCATCCAGATTAATTTTTACGGGAGAGAAATAGAACTAAATAATTTAAAATTCAGCGGGGCGACATCATTTGCCCAGCCCGGTGAACCCGATGTACCTTCTTTAAATTTATTTGTAGGCATTCCCCAGGAAGGCGATGTGGATGTGAGAGTCATAGAACATCATACTGAAATTTACTCTGGAATAGATATAAAGCCGGTACCGTCACTTGCAATATATGAGGGAGATTATGGTGAGATTAATAATCAGGTATCTAAAGTCTATCAGAAAGACCATCTCTATCCCGAAAACATAATTGAAGTATCTGCTCCTAATTATTTCCGTGATATTAATACAGTTAGTTTAAAAATAAATCCGGTACGCTATAACCCTATTAAAAAAGAAATTATAATTTCGCGGGTTTTGAAGATCACAGTCAAATTTAAAGGTAAACCAAAGGTGGTACCGCTCTTTAATGATTCTTTTGAGGAAATTTATAAGAGGGTAATAATAAATTATGATCAGTGTAAATATTGGCGTAGAGAAAGGTTAGAACAAACAATAAAGAATCCATTTTCAGTCAGTAACATATGGTTTAAGATTGAAGTAGATAAAGAAGGTTTATATAAAATAGGGTATGATGAGCTAAAAAAGGCAGGGATAAACCCGCGGCAACTTGACCCGCAAACAATGAAGGTATACAATGCAGCATTTGAACTATTGCCCAAAAATGTGCTCCAGCAGTTCCCTGATTCCCTCATAGAAATTCCTGTATTTGTTGAGGGTGAAGAAGACCATAGTTTTGATAAAGATGATTATTTAATATTCTACGGTTTCCCTGCAAGCCATTTTGTTCCAGATACATTTTTGAAATGGTATGAAAATGGCTATGCAAAAAATAATGTATATTGGTTTACATTTGGTGGTGCGTTAGGAAAGAGAATGGAAAAGGTGAATGCAACCTCGAATAATTCAAACCCGGATACCGTCGTTAAAGAAATTCTGCATTTTGAAGAGGATATTCATAATCCGACACGTTCTGGAATAAACTGGTACTGGATGGATTTTTCATTGGGCACTGCTGAAAGTACGGTTGTGAGAGTCCCCCTAAACCATAAATATGCTTCTGGTAATGCAAATATTATTGTATCAATATTTGATTCTATGAGTCCGAGTCCCCAGCCATTCTGGTATAGGTTAATTCTGGACGGTCAATCTTTTTTCAATGATACTATTGTCCTGCCGCAGACGATGTCTTTACCCCCGGTCAAATTATCAGGAACCTGTGTTTTAAATAAGGATTCCTCTATTTTTGAATTCTGGGTTAGAAGGTTACCACCCGACACGACAAGACTTACAGTTTACCTGAATTGTTTTGATATAGAATACAATCGTTTGGCGGATATGACTGAGCCTTTTCATTGTTTTTTCAAAAATCCTGTTGATTATTCAATAAGATGCAAGAATGTTAATTCTAAACCATTTATCATTGATATAACCGACTTACGCCAGCCAAAGATGCTTGATAACTTTTTGATGAGTGGGAAGAATATCACATTTTCCAGCAATTGTGATTCTTTTCAGTTATTGTATGCTGCCCAATTAAAATCAGCAATTGATGCAAAACTAATTCCAGTCAGTCCGGGTCGTTTGAGAACTGTGGACAATGGATCTGAATATTTGATCATAACCCACAAAAATTTTTATAACTCAATAATGCCTTTGGTCAATTATCGCCGGCAGGAATATACTACAAAGGTGGTAACTGTAGATGCAATATTTGATGACTTTTCTTTCGGAAAATATGACCCATTGGCAATTAAACATTTTCTTTATCATACATACAATAACTGGTCTACTATTCCAAAGTATGTCCTTATCGTTGGCGATGCTACCTATGATTACAAAAATAACCTCGGCAAGGAGAATCCACCGAATTATGTCCCAATGTATGAGACCGGGACAACACTTTCGGGTAATCCAGGGATCCCACCTAACTATATCTACGAGGGTGAGTATGTGAATTTCTTCGGGACTGAGGCAATGGTTCTTGGCAGAATAACTGTCCGTACCAACAAGGAAGTCCGTGATTTTATTGATAAAGTATTTGCCTATGAGAATAGTGATATAGATGGAACATGGAATAGAAGAATCATACTTTCTGCAGATGATGAATATGCAAATGGGTGGGAAGGAACTACACATTCTTCTGCCTGTGAGGCAGTTAATTCTTTTGTCTCAAATCTGTTATATGATCGGGCTAAAATATATATGCTGAGTTATTTACCATTTCCTCCTCATGATGTGAATACCGTGAAACCCCTTGCGACAGAAGATTTTATCAAGGAACTCAATAAGGGTGCCTTGATTGGTTGTTTCTTTGGGCATGGTAATACCCATCAACTTGCCCATGAAAAATTATTTATAGAAACCGATATACCAAGGGTGAATAATGGAAGGAGATTTTTCTTCTTCTATTTTGCTTCCTGCACAGTGGGTAGATTTGATGACTCAGACCATGAGTGTATTGCTGAAGAATTTGTGAGAATGAAACAGGGGGCGATCGGCACAATGGGTGCACACGCTGCTTCAAATACAAGTACAAATCAACCGATTGGTATTGAACTTTTTAGACTCTTTACGCATCCCGATACAAATCTGACAATGGGTGAATGTTATTATATTGCCAAACACAGAGGGAATGGTATATCCACCTATTTGATGCTTGGTGACCCGGCGACTAAAATAAGAAAGGTAAAACAGAATTTCAATATTCAAACAGTTCAAGACTCAATAAGGCCATTAGAGAAATTGAAAGTACTTTCTGATAAAAAACCATATTATTTGACTGCATATATTAAAGATACCACGCATATCAAATGGATTGATCCTACTACCGTAAATAAAATAAGCAGCCATATAAGACGCACGGTGCGTGTAGGCCCTAACACCCAGGATACTTTAATTTTTGATTATCGAATAGAAGGTAAAGAAGTTTATAATGGTTACTGGACGATTGATACCGCACAATTTGCTGTACCAATTATTTCAACAACTCATTTACCTGTGATTAAATTGAGTGGTTATAAAGACCAAACAAGTAGTACACTTGATTCTATCCGTGTCTGGGGGACTGTAATGCCTACTACTGACCAGGAGGGTCCTAAAGTATTATTCTATGATGGTGCACGACAATTAAAAAATGGAGACTGGGTGGATAAGACTTTTACGCTTACCGGAATTGTCTCTGATGAAAGTGGAATTAACCTTTTAAATTCTAAAGAAGACGCACGTGGTTTCTTTTTGTATGTGGGCAAGGATAATGTCTTAAATCGTGTTGATTTGCGTAATAATTTTATCTACAATCAAAATTCCTATTCAGAAGGAGAATTCAAAACCGAAATTACACTTGATAATCCACAAGAATCTATAACCGTCTATGTAAGTGATAATTGTTATAATCAAACCATTGAAAAGATTCTATTGAATGCTAATATCTATGAGCGCATTTCAATAGAGAATGTTCTGATATATCCTAATCCTGTAAAACATCATAAAGGTATATGGATTACATTTGTCCTTTCGCAAAGCGCAAAGGTAACGATAAAAATCTATACGATTGCAGGCAGATTGGTTAAGGTCTTACCAGAACTTTCCTGTCATGCGGGCTATAATCAAAAATTCTGGGATGGCAGAGATGAGTATGGGGATGATTTGAGTAATGGTGTATATTTGGTTAATATCCTTGCTGAGGGAAATTCCGGAACTGATAAAAAAATTGAGAAGTTTATAATAGCACGGTAAAAATTCTTATTTAGAATAAAAAAGGGGCAGATTTTTCTGCCCCTGAAGTTTCATAGATGAATCATTATGCACCGGCCTGAGGTGGTTTCAAAGCCCTTGTATTCTCTTCAATCGCGAGGATTACAAGAATCATATCTGCTGCCGCGAGCAGACTGACAAAGGCGAGGGCTCCGTAGATAAGTATAAAAAATGCCATTCCAATTCCGCCAAAGGCACCCAACGCACCTAAACCGCCATAACCACCATAGCCGCCATAACCCCTGCTCATCATACTGCTCATTGCTGCTCCACCAACGAGCATTACAATAAATCCGATTACCGTTAGCACTGCAACAATCCATGCGAGTACCTTAAAGATAACCGAAACGACGCGCAATGCTGTGAACTTTTTTTCCATTTTACCCCCTTATCATAATAATGATATATAAAAAGATATTTAAGTCAAGGCTAAATCTTTATTTTGTTTTTTTAATAATCATTGACTTATTTAAATTTTTGTGTAGAATATTTAAGTTTTTAATGATAACCTGAGAGGAGGTGTAATGCCAAAATATAAGATTGCCTGGTTGCCAGGAGATGGAATTGGCAAGGATGTTCTGGATGCAGCAAAGATAGTGCTTGATAAATTAGAACTTGATGCTGAATATATTTATGGTGATATTGGCTGGGAATTCTGGTGTAAAGAAGGAGATCCATTACCAAAAAGGACGATTGATTTGTTAAAGAATGTGGATGCAGCACTTTTCGGTGCAATTACTTCAAAACCCACAAAACAGGCTGAGGCTGAATTGGTTCCAGAATTAAAAGGAAAGGGATTTGTTTATCGCTCGCCGATTGTCAGAATGCGACAGTTGTTTGACCTTTATATATGTTTGAGACCCTGTAAGGCATATCCGGGCAATAATTTAAATTATAAAGAAGGTATTGACCTTGTTGTTTTCAGGGAAAATACAGAAGACCTATATTCTGGTGTTGAATTTTATCCGGTGCCCGAAGAATTATCAAATTTACTAATTAATCTTTCCAAAAATTTTGAACCATTCAAAAATTTTAGTGCACAGGAATTAGCTATATCCTGCAAAATTAATACCCGCAAGGGTTCAGAGAAAATTATCCGTGCCGCATTTGAATATGCCAGAAAAAATAAAAGAAAAAAGGTAACGGTCATTCACAAAGCAAATGTCGTCCGGGCGACTGATGGATTATTCTTAGAGACCGCCCGAGAGGTGGCAAAGGAGTATCCGGAAATCCAATTTGAAGATGCCAATGTTGATGCGATTATGATGTGGTTATTAAAAAATCCTCATAATTATGATGTGCTTGTGGCACCCAATCTTTATGGTGATATTGTTTCTGACTTGTGTGCGCAGATGGTTGGTGGCTTGGGATTTGGTTGTTCGGGAAATATTGGTGAAAAACTTGCGGTATTTGAGCCAACTCATGGTTCAGCACCAAAGTATGCAGGTATGTATAAAGTTAATCCGATTGCAACCATACTTGCGGCGAAGATGATGATTGAATGGCTGGGTGAATTAGAACTCGCAAAGAAACTTGAGAATGCGGTGGCTGAAGTTATTAAAGAAGGTAGAGTTAAAACCTATGATATGGGTGGTAGTGCTACAACTCTTGATATGGCGAAGGCAATAGCAGAAAAATTATGACAATAATAGAAAAAATTTTTTCCCGTGCCTGTGGGAAAAAAGTTAAACCGGATGAATATATATGGGCAAATGTAGACATCGTGGCGATGCGGGATTTTGGTGGTCCGAATGTGGTACAAGAATTTGAAGGAAATTTTAATAATGCGCCTGTTTTTGATAATAAAAAAGTTGTCATCACCTTTGATCTTCATATCCCACCGCGTGATGAAAAAGTTGCACGGAACCAGCAGATTTTAAGAAGATTTGCCCGAGAAAAGGGCGTAAAATTATTTGATGTTAATACTGGTGTCGGACAACATATTCTAATGGAAAACGGTCTGATAAAACCCTGGCATATTGTTATCGGCACTGATAGTCATATGAACCTGCTGGGTGCAATCGGTGCCGCAGGTTTTGGAATGGGCACAACCGATATAGCCGGGGCACTTTATAAAGGCAATCTCTGGTTTAAAGTACCGAGGACGATAAAAGTGGTCATTAACGGGATTTTAAAATATCCGGTGACAGCAAAGGATGTGATATTGTATATTCTTAAAAATTTGACAACGAGTGGTGCGCTAAATAGGGCAGTAGAATTTTGCGGTGAAACTATAAAGATGATGAGTTTAGATGAGCGCATTACAATGACAAGCATGGTCACGGAGATGTCGGGTGATATTGGATTTATGGAAACGGATGAGACCGTATATGAATTTCTGAGAACCCATAATGTAGAAAATATTGAACCCATAAATGCAGATGATGATGCAGAATATGAAAAGATTTATGAGTTTGATATTACAAGTTTGAGACCTCAGATTGCCTGTCCTCATTCTCCAGATAATGTGGTAGATGTTGCTGATGTGGCAGGGAGAAAGATAGACCAGGTTTTTATTGGTTCCTGTACCAATGGACGCTTTGAGGATTTGAAGATTGTTGCGAAAATACTGGAAGGCAAAAAAATCAACAATAATGTAAGGTTGATAATCGTACCGGCAACGCACGAGGTCGCCCAGCAGGCTGAGCAGGCAGGATTTTATAAGATATTTTTACATAGCGGTGCAGTTGTCGTTAATCCGGGTTGTTCTTTATGTACAACAGGGCATCCAGGAATTCTCGCACCAGGTGAAGTTATGGTTTCCACTTCTAATCGCAATTTTATCGGAAAGATTGGCAAAGGCGGTGAAGTTTATCTCGCTTCGCCCGCTACCGCAGCTGCCAGTGCGGTGCGTGGTGTAATAACATCACCGATGGAATTATGGAATTAAATAGTATTAATAATAATTTAGTTTATCGGGGTAGAGTCTGGAGATTTGGTGATGATATTGATACCGATCAGATTTATCCTGGTAAATATCTTCCTCTGACTGATAAATCAGAGATGGCTAAACATGCAATGGAAGGGACTGATAGGGGAGAGGAATTTTTAAAGAATGTGAAATCGGGTGATATAATTGTTGCGGGAAAGAATTTTGGCTGCGGTTCTTCACGGGAGCATGCAGCAACAGCGATCAAAGGAGCGGGTATAAGTCTGGTAATTGCCGAGTCGTTCGCCCGGATTTTCCATCGTAATTGTGTTAATACCGCATTATTGACCCTTGAATTGAAAGAGGCAAAAGAGATAAATGATGGTGATATTCTTGAAGTAAATATTGCCAGTGGCGAAATCAAAAATATCACTCAAGGTAAGATATACAAAGCCGAACCGATTTCAGAACTTGAAAGAGCTATAATAAATGCGGGTGGATTATTAAATTATTTGAAATCAGAATACAGGTGAGAAAAAATGGATGAGAATTATATAAAAAAAATATTTCCTGAGATAAATGAGATTAAAGACGATAAGTTGAAAAAAGGTGTCATCTCGGCCTGGCTCATAGCGATAAAAAAGGGGAAGTGGAGGGCTGTTAAAAATATTCCATTTACACTTTTAATACAAACAAAAAAGAATCTTATTGAGCATACGCGTTCTGTAACGACTATGGCTATGGCAATTGCCAAGACACGCCAGGACCTCAATTATGATATTGTTGTTGCTGGTGCCCTTGTCCATGATGTAGGGAAGTTACTGGAATATGAATTTAAGAATGGACAATTCGTAAAGAGCCGTTTCGGAGAACTTGTCCGCCATCCAGTTTCGGGTTATCAAATTGTGCTTGAGGCAGGATTACCTCTGGAGATTGCTCACATTGTTGCTGCACATTCAGAGGAAGGAGAGAAGGTTAAGCGTTCACCTGAAGCAATCTTAATCCATCATTGTGATTTTATTGATTTTGATATAGAGAGATCAAAATCCGGAAAATAATAAATATGCGCTATTGACATATTTATTTTTTTAAGTATAATGTGTTATGATTTTTAAAAAAGTAACACCAAGGAGACTATATGTCTGATGCAGTGAGATTCGGGGTGTCAATGAGTCGGAAATTGCTTGTTGAATTTGACCGGTTGATAAGAGAGAAAGGGTATAAAAATCGGTCTGAGGCAATTAGAAAATTGATCAGGGAAAAACTCGTTCAAAAAGAATGGGAATCTTCAAAAGAAGAGATTGTGGCAACGATTACAATGGTTTATAGCCATGAGGTTAGGGAACTCACCGAGCGTTTAACAGAAATTCAGCATAAATATTATAAGCAAATAATTTCTACCATGCATATCCATCTTGATGAGCATAATTGTCTGGAAATTCTTGCGATAAAAGGTAGGGCAGATGAAGTAAAGAGTATCGCGGATAGACTACTCAGTACAAAGGGGATAAAACATGGACAGGTGGCAACAACGAGCACGGGCAGAAGGCTTGCGTGAATTCAATTGAAGGATCTAACCGACAAAAAGCGATTATGGATTTTGGTTTGGAAATGGGATATGGTCTGGTTTTTTGGTTTTGTTTATAGTGTTACTTTTTTAAAAAAAATAACACAAAGGAGGTGCGATGCAAAATCTTAAGGCAGTTGCCTTAATAATGATTGGTATAATTGCCAATCTCTATGGTGCCAGACCGTTTGGAACCGATGATGCAGGAACGGTTGCCCAAAATTCTTATGAATTGGAGGTCGGTTATGATATATGGAAAGAAATAGGAATGTTTGACCTGGGATTCAAACATGGATTGACAGAGAAAATGGACATTGGAATCGGATTCGGTTTCAATATTGTTTCAGAACCAAAGAATTCTTTTGTTCCGGCTGAACTTGCATTCAAATATTCCCTCGTTCCTGACTTTTTGGCTGCATCTTTTGTCGCAGAAATCGGTGGTTCGGCTTATGCCTTGAATGGTATTCTTACTCGAGGATTTGGACCCATAGAATTAGATGCTAACCTTGGTTATACAACAGGGGATTCAAGTATAACCTATGCAGGTGCATTTATTTACTCAATAGAAAAATTTGCCTTTGGCGGTGAAGTACTTGGCGATAAAAAAGCTCAGAACTGGTTATTGGGAGGTAGATATACAATAAAAGATGGATTGATGGTTGATGCGGGGTTTGCGAGTGATTTTAAATTTGAGGCAAAGACTGCAACTTTCGGTGTCCATTATGAATTTTAGGGATTTATTCAAAAAGGCTAAAGCCTTGCCCTACAGATGCAGATGCAATCTTGTTTGTAGGGCAAACAAAAACAATTGAAAGGAGAAAAATGTTGCAAAATAGGACAAAATTATTGATTATTGTGGGGTTTTGTTTGATTCTTCCATTATATGCACATTTTCAAATCATACTCCCCGGTACTAATATTATAGATGACCAGAAATCGGCAAACATCAATCTTCAATTAATGTTCTGCCATCCCTTTGAACAGGCAATTATGAATATGGATAAACCTTTGCAGTTTGGGGTTCTAATCGGTGGCGAAAAAAGAGAAAATCTTTTAAATACACTCTCAGAAAAGAAGGTTGAAGGTTTTTCAACCTGGAACGCAAATTATAAATTAAAACAACCCGGTGATTATGTGTTTTATGTCGAACCCGCACCCTACTGGGAACCGGCTGAAGAAAAGTTTATTATTCATTATACAAAGACCGTGGTGAACGGATTTGGAATGCAAGAAGGATGGGATGCGGAAATCGGGCTTGAAACGGAAATTATACCATTAACCCGTCCTTATGGGTTATATGCGGGAAATGTATTTTGCGGATTGGTAAAGGTAAATGGTAAACCCGCACCGTTTACCGATGTTGAGATTGAGTTCTATAACATTGATAAAAAATATAGCGCACCCAAAGAACCCCATATTACCCAGGTGACAAGGACCGATGCCAATGGTGTATTTGTCTATGCCATGCCCAGACCAGGGTGGTGGGGTTTTGCAGCATTGAGTGAAAGGGAAACGAAGATGCTCAATAAACAGGACAGGAAAGAATATCCAGTGGAGATTGGGGCGGTGATATGGGTTTATGTTGAGGAGATGAAGTAAAAAAGTGGTTATTGGGTTGGGGTTGAGAAGAGGTATTATATGCATATCGCTGAAGGTGTTCTAACTGCGCCGGTTTTAATAGGTGGGGCTTCCATTACAGTAACCGGAACAGCAATCGGTTTAAAAAAAATTGAATATAAAGATATGCCGAAGATTGCTGTCCTTTCTTCTGCCTTTTTTGTTGCTTCGCTAATTCATATTCCAGTAGGACCTACAAGCGCCCATTTAATTCTCAACGGACTTGCAGGAATAATATTGGGCTGGGCTGCATTCCCAGCCCTTCTTCTGGCTTTATTCTTGCAGGCGATACTCTTCCAGTTCGGGGGATTGACAACACTCGGGGTGAATACCGCAACAATGGCAACTTCAGCCGTCTTTTGTTTTCTGATTTTTAAGAAATTGGTGGAGGTTCAAAGCCGATTTTGGAATTTTGTTGGTGGTTTTCTCACCGGATTTTTGAGCGTTCTTTTAGCCAGTTTTTTCGTCGCAATCTCTCTTGCTCTTAGTGGCGAGGTATTTATGCCTGTAGCGAAGATGATTATAATTGTCCATATTCCGGTGATGATTATTGAAGGTATCCTTACCGGATTTGTGATTTTATTCTTAAAAAAAGTTAAACCGGAATTACTTTGAAATATGTTTTCATTAATACCCGATTGAACGGGTGTAAGGAGAAAAGATGAGGTTCATTAATTTCATTCTCTTATTATCCATACCACCCATTTGTTTGGCACATAAGATCAATATCTTTGCAACAGTAGAAGGAAATAAGATTTATACCCAATCTTATGCCAGCGATGGTGGTAAGATTAAGGGTGGAGAGATTGAAGTTTATGATAAGAGTGGTAATAAACTTCTCAGTGGAAAAACTGATTCGCTTGGTGAATTTTCTTTTGTCATACCTAAAAAAGATGATTTAAGGATTGTGGTCATCGGTGGTATGGGGCATCGGGCTGAGACCGTGGTAAGCGCGGATGAACTCCCGGAGATAAAAAAGGAAATTGCGGTAAAGGTAGAAAAAAATGAAAAGTATAAAGAAGCCCCAAAGACAGAGACTGCGGTAATTGATACCACCTTATTGGAAAGGATAGTGGAAAGGGTAGTTGATGAGAAAATCCGTCCGGTTTTAAGATTAATCGCCGAGCAGAAGCAAGAGAAAATTGGCATTACTGAAGTCGTGGGCGGTATTGGATATATCATCGGCATAGTCGGTATTATTGCATTTTTTATGAAGCGAAAGAACAATGTTTAATGAATATATAAATGGTAATTCTATAATCCACAGATTTGATCCGCGCATAAAGATCATTTATGCATTTGTATTTTCTGTGGTTATTGCTCTACAGAATGAATTGATTCCTTCGTTAATCGGACTTTTAATCAGCATTATTTTGGTCATGCTTGCAAGGATAAGATTATTGGAGATAATAAACAGATTACTGATTGTTGATAAATTTCTCCTACTCCTCTGGCTTGTTCTTCCTTTGACATATCCAGGCGAACCATTATTAAAAATATTAGGTTTGAAAATAAGTCAGCCAGGTCTTTTGTTTACATTATTATTGACCATAAAGGCAAATGCAATACTTTTGATTCTTATCAGTCTTATAGCGACATCAAGTATATTTGATATTGTTCATAGCCTGCTCCATCTTAAAATACCAGAGAAACTTGTCTTCCTGTTTTTTCTAATATATCGGTATCTCTGGGTTCTTAATGATGAATATGAAAAGATAATACGGGCAGCAAAGGCAAGGGGGTTTAAACTGAGAAATTCTATTCATACCTACAAGACGATTGCTTATATTGTCGGGAGTCTACTGGTTAAAAGCTATAGCCGAGCAGATAATCTATATCGGGCAATGGTATGCCGGGGATTTTGTGGGAAATTCTGGCTCATAGACCACTTTCAATTCAAAACTACAGATGTTTTTGGTGCTATATTGTTGACCATTTGCAACATTTTGATTATAATCGCCTGATGGAAGCAAAATATCTGATAAGGTTAACAAGTATTACTTTTGGGTATAATGGTAAACCACTACTTTTTGATGATTTGCATTTTTCCCTTTTGGAGGGTGAACGTGTGGGTATCATTGGTCCAAATGGTTCAGGAAAGACTACTTTATTCAATATAATAATGGGATTTGTTGAACCCGCAAATGGAGTAATTGAGATTGCAGGCAGGATTATAAAAGGTGAAAAAGATTTTCAGAAGGTGCGAGAAATGATTGGATTCTTATTTCAGAATTCTGACGACCAGTTATTCTGTCCGAGTGTTAGAGAGGAAACGGCATTTGGTCCTTTAAATTATAGAGTTCCTAAAGAAGAGATTGAAAGCATTGTAAAAAAATCTCTTGAACTTGTTGGGCTCGAAGGATTTGAAGAAAGGGCTCCGTATCAACTGTCCGAGGGTGAAAAAAAGAAACTGGCAATTGCAACTATACTGGCAATGCAGCCAAAAATTTTGCTCCTTGATGAGCCAACAAATGGGCTTGATGAGGAGGGTGTCAAAAGGGTAATTAATATTTTAAATAGTAAAAAATTTACATACGCGATAATTTCCCAGGATATCAACTTTTTAAAACAAACGACAGAAAAAATTTATACAATTGAAAATGGTAGATTGGTAGAAGTTAACCTTCATTTACATTGAGTATTTTTAAAAATAGATCAACTATTTCTCCATCAAGCTGGGTATCTTTGGCATTTTGCAATTCTTTAACTGCTTCTTCTTTGGATTTTGCCTTTCGGTAAGGTCTTTCTGAAATCATAGCATCATAAGTGTCAGCTACTGCAATTATTCTTGCCAGAAGAGGAATTTTTTCACAATCAATTCCTTCGGGATAACCTTTTCCGTCAACCCTCTCATGATGGGCATAGACAATATCAAGGATTGGTTGAAATTCACTGACGGTGCCGAGTATTTTTCGTCCAAGTATCGGATGATTAATTATATATCTTTTTTCATCCTCTGAAAGTTTCCCTTTTTTATTCAAAATTCCGTCCGGTATCCCTATCTTTCCAATATCGTGTAGCAGGCATGCTTGCTTTAATATTTCTTTATCGGATTCCGAAAGTTTTAGTTCTTCAGCAATTTTTAAGGCATAATCAAGGACACGGAGAGAATGACCGGCAGTATATTCGTCCTTGGCATCAAGGGTTTTTGCAATCAACTGGACAAATTCAATAAAATTTTTGTTGGATTTTGCAATAAGTTTTTCTATCTCTTCTTTTGATTTGTTTAAACTCGCAAAGACCATTGAATATTGTGAGAGAAATGTCCAGGCGAATGTTAACATAATGATAAAAATTCCAAATATGAATGGGTCTCTTATTTTAAATATAATTGTTTTGTTCAAAAATGTTCCCGTAATGTCAAGCAATCCCAATAAGACTGCAAAAATAATGCCGATAATCATCGGTCGAACATCAATCAATTTCGGCTTGTTCTTTCGGTAATATTTTATTGTATCTATAAATATATAACTTGCCCAGATTGCAAGAAGAACGATTAAAAGATAGGTTATATTTGATTTTGTAGGTCTGTAAATGCCGGCAAAATCTATCAGTTCATTTTTAATAAATAAATCAGTAAAAAGTGTTAAAATTATTAATATAACAGAAAAAAGTCCGGTGAGCCAGCAAAATGCTTTTGTATATCCTTTACCAATCGTGTTATAAACAAATTGTGGAAATATAAAAAAATAAGCAAAGATACAGGAAAACATTATTTTATTCCAGTAAATTATTGTATTACTGGGTTGTGATGTCAAATTCATAAGATAACTGGAAAGCAAAAATCCTGCACCAAAGAGAAAGAAAAATCCTGCAAAAAGGAATTTTTTATCAAACTGGTTTTTAGAATAAAGATAGAATAACCCCAGTGACAATAAAAATACCGTGCAGAAAAATCCGAAGGTCAATTGAGCAATAAGCATATAATAATTTATATATTTTTTCGCCTCTGTCAATAGTGAGAATCTTGACTTGCAGATTTTTTTGGTTAAATTCTTATGTGTTGTTGTTATTGATTATAGGAACCTGTGATTTTAGGGGAATATGGATTCCCCGATGGTCCATACAGGATAAGCATAAGATATTTGAAGTTATTGATAATAAATTCAATCATATATTTTTGCAGATATTCGGAAACGGAGAAGCATACTATCCATCAGAGATTGCACCGACGAGAATAAAAGATGACCTCTGGCTGAAGGATTTCCTTAATCATGCACATTCAAAAGGTATTAAGGTATCTGCCTGGATAAATGTCTTCTATTCTTGGGGTTATGGAACAAGAATTGACGATGATCGCCATCCGTTCAATTTTGCACCAGATTGGTACGTTTTTGATAAAGAGCAGAGGTCCATTTACGATTATCAAATTGATGAACTCAAGAAATTGGGCATAGAAGGTTATTATTTAGCGCCTGCAAATTCAAGCGTCAGGATATATTTATTGAATGTGATAGAAGAAGTATTGAATAAATACAATTTTGATGGTATCCATCTTGATTACATAAGATATCCAGGTGAAAATTTTGTTTATGATATGCACCTAAGGACAAAGTTTCAAAGAAAGTATTTTTATGATCCATTAGAACTTGACACTGATTCACTCAGGTTAAGGTTGGGTATTAAAGGTAATGACGAATTAATCAGAATGTGGTGGCAATTTATCAACAATGACCTTACTGAATTTTTAATTCAAGTACAAAAATTAATAAAATCTAAAAAACCCGATTGTTTACTTTCGGCTGCAGTTAAACCGGATTATTCGAGTGCCCGAAACGAATTTTATCAGGACTGGCTTACCTGGGTCAACAATGATTATATTGATTTTGTATGTCTTATGGCATATTCTAAAAACATAGATGGAATACTAAATAAGACATTAATTAATGTAAAAGATCACAAAAAAATTATGATTGGGCTTGGAATTTATAATCTGAGTCCAGATTTGATCAAAAAACAAATCGATATAATAAAGAAGACAACATTTGGTGGCTTTGTTTATTTTTCTTATCCCCAATTAAAAGAAAATAAAAAATATCTGGAATTGATGGATTAAAAAGCCAACCTTTTTGGTTTCTTTTTAGTTATTCCGTATTTTTTTATCTTCCGAAAAAGGGTTGAACGATTTATGCCCATTAATCGCGCTGCCTCGGTCATATGCCAATTTACTGTATTCAAAATCGTTACAATATATTTCTGTTCGGCCTTTGTTTTTATTTCATTTATATTTGGAATATCTTCAATATTTCCTGTTTTCATTTTCATTTCTCTCCTTTGGCAGTAGAACAAAAAAGAGGGCGGAAGTGCCTAAGTTTTTCTACAAACCCCTCTCCACTTTCCGCCCTATTTTACTCTACCCTATATATCTATAGGCAAAATGCGTGCCCGTCTATAATTTTAAAAAACCTCCGAAATTTCATAAGTTTTTCCTCTGATAGAGTAAAAAACGGAAACGATATGCTAAAATATGTTGCAATTTTGCAACAGTGCCTCTGGAATTATTACACTTAATTTTAATTATAACTTCATAATTTCCCCATAAATCGTGAGAATTTACGCTGATATTGAATATATTTGATTGTTGCATAATTGCAACATCATTTATGCAATGTCGCAACAATTTCTCCTATAATTGCATAAACAATTATTTTCCTTCTTTTGAGTTCAATAAACTTTTTTATGGTTAACCAATTTATTGGATAAGATATTGTAGTTAAAAATGATTCAATAAAAAACAGGATTGACTTTTATGTATTTTTTTGTTATAATACATTATGCGTATGTTGATCTTAAGTTGCAAAAAGGCATTGCAAAAAGAAGTTGGTGATTTGAAACCACTTGTAGAAGAGATTGAAAGATATAAAAAGAGAAACAAAAATTGTGATATAAAATTTGTTTTTTTTGATGATGAAAACGTTTTCAATATCAAACCGGTAAAGAAAAAACCAAAGGACATAAGGGAGTTCATTAATAAACTGGAAAAAAAATGGGGAAATATTCAGACAGTTTTAATCATTGGAGGAGATAGCGTTGTACCATTCTATCGTTTGCCAAATCCTTGCGATGATGATGACGCGAGCGTTTTATCTGATAATCCCTATGCTTCAAGGGATGATGACTTTTTAATCCCCGAAAGAGCTTGTGCAAGGATACCGGATAATAATAAAATGGATTTTATTATCAAACAATTGAATAAATCGTTTACAAGGTTTGATAAATCATTTGGTATGAGTGCCGAAGTTTGGAAGGAGGCATCAAAGAATGTTTACAAACAGATAGGTGATGTAAAAGACTTGAAGATTTCGCCACCCACAACATCCCAAAATTTTAATTCAGAGTGGCTTAACAAAAAGGATTTTTTATATTTTAATTTGCATGGTAGTGCAATATCTGAAAACTGGTACGGACAGCAGGGTGGTGAATATCCCGTTGCATTGAGACCTGCTAATATTTTATCGGCGACGGGCTTTGTTGCATCCGAGGCATGTTATGGTGCTTATATAATAAACAAAACTGAGAAAAATGCGCTTTCCTTAAAATTTTTAGAACAGAATAATATCATTGGATTCTGCGGTTCAACGACGATTGCTTACGGACCTCCAACGCCACCATCAAGTGAGGCTGACCTTCTTATTAAATATCTTTTTGAGTATTTAAAACAGGGGTTATCAGTTGGTGAGGCATTTAAAAATGCTAAAATTGATTTCGCCCGTAAAATGATAAGACGCCACGGGTTTCTTGATGATGACGATCAGAAGACCTTGCTACAATTTGTGCTATACGGTAACCCCTTGTTAAAATTATTTTAATGGACTAAAGTCCAGGGGAGTGAAATGGTTGATAAGAAGATAATAGAAAAAATAAAGAGGGAGGTTGAGAAGAAATTTCCTGAATTTAAGGGTGTTAAACCCGAGGTCAACGAGAAAAAGATGCCACCGCAGAAGCATGTTTATAAAAAACTTTCCCTTGAAGTTTCCGAAGAGACAAAGACCATATTCAGTTTTAAGTTTGTAAAAAAGGTTAAAATGGCGGATAATATTCGGATGAATAAGATTCTGCTTGTTACCACGGATAAATTGGGGCAGATAATAAAGATTACGCAGTCAAAGTAACTTTAAAGGAGATTTATGGTCGAAGTTCTTATAATAATTTTAGTTTTTTCTTTCGTTTCCCTAATTTTTTCTATAATTAATAAGTTTCTGCCTATTAGTATTTTCCAGGTGATTGTGATTTTGTTTACAATTTATCTTTTGATTCGAGTGCGGGTAAAAATATCACGGGCAGAAAAAGAAAAATTAAGGGCAAAGATTGAAGAATTAGAAAAGAAGATTGAGAATCTGAGTAGAAAAGAAATTTAGTTTTTTACCAGGTTGCTTTTCTAACCCCGGGAAGTTCGCCCTGAAGTGCGAGCTCTCTGAAGCAAATACGGCACAGACCAAATTTTCTGTAAAATCCCCTTGGCCTTCCGCACCTCTGACAGCGGTTATATTTCCGGGTTGCAAACTTTGGCGGTCTTTTTGCCTTTATAACCAAACATAACTTTGCCAATTAGCCTCCTCTTTTATTTTTTTCTCTCAAAAGGCATGCCCAGTCCTTCAAGCAATGCAAGGGCATCCTCATCTTTTTTTGCTGAAGTTACAAGCGCAATATCCATCCCGAAGACCTTTTTCACTTTGTCATATTCAATCTCAGGAAATATGGTTTGCTCAGTCAAACCCAGATTATAAGAACCACGACCATCAAATGAATCCCTTTTGAAACCTTTGAAATCTCTTATCCTGGGTGCTGCGAAATTAATAAATCTATCAAAGAATTCATACATACGGTTGCCCCTCAGCGTTACTTTTAATCCTATTGTCATGCCTTTGCGAATTTTAAAATTAGAGATGGGTCTTTTCGCACGCGTGTAAGCCGGTGCTTGTCCAGTTATCTTTGCCAGATCCTCTTTTATTATTTCCAATATTTTGGGATCTGAAACTGCCTCACCGACACCAACATTAATAACTATCTTTTTGAGTTGCGGCACTTGATAAATATTTTTATATCCTAATTTTTTTAATAATGAGTTTCGCAGTGTTTCTTCGTAAAAAATCTTTAATCGTGGTTTATAACTCTTTTTCATTCTATTATCTCCCCACATTCTTTACAAATTCTAACCCTTCTTTTTTCAACCTTTTCTCTTTTTATTTTGGCTTTTTTCCCACATTTGGGGCAGATGAGAACAAGATTTGAAATATGAATTGGTGCTGGTTTCGTAATTATACCAGAAGGTTGGGTCTGAGAACGGGCGCGCTGATGTTTTTTTACAAGATTGACTCCTTCAACTATTGCCTTTCCTTTTTCACGGTCCACTTCAAGCACCCTACCTCTTCTACCTTTTTCTTCGCCAGAAATGACCTCAACCAGGTCATTCTTTTTGATATCAAATTTTATTTTTTTTATTTCTTTCATACAACTTCACTCGCTAAAGAAAGTATTTTTGTAAATCCTTTTTCGCGTAATTCACGCGCTACAGGTCCGAATACCCTTGTTCCTTTTGGTTCTTTTTGCTCGTTGATCAAGACACAGGCATTGTCATCAAACCTTACATAAGAACCATCAGGACGTCTAATTTCTTTTCTTGTTCGGACTATTACTGCCTTTGCCTTATCACCTTTTTTGATTGGTGCATGGGGCAAGGCATCTTTTATTGTTACATTAATAATATCACCAACATAGGCATAACGCCTTCCCGAACTTCCAGTAACATGCATACACATTGCCACCCGTGCACCAGTATTATCACATACCTTTAATCTTGAATAGATTTGAATCACCTGAACCTCACTATCATTTGATTAATCTCAAAATTCAACATTTTTATATTATTTTCTTTAAAACCCGCCACCTTTTCAATTTAGATAAGGGGCGTGTTTCTTCAATCAACACCTTATCACCAATCTTACATTCATTTTTTTCATCATGGGCATACACCTTCGTTGCCTTTTTGATATGTTTCTTATATAGCGGATGTTTAACAAATCTTTGGAACTTAACGATAACGGTTTTCTGCATTTTATCACTTACCACAACACCAACCTTGGTTTTACGCATTATTCTCCTTTCTTTGCTTTTGTCTTAGTCTGAACTTGTTTGGGTTGTAATAATTTTCTCTTTCCTAATTCATCTTCGCGAAGAATTGTTCTTATCCTTGCGATATCTTTTTTTATAATTCGTAATCTAACTGGATTGGGTAATTGCTGGGATGCGTGGCGAATGCGCAGATTGAATAATTCACGGTATAATCCGTTTAGTATCTCAATCAATTCTTCTCGTGATTTTTCTCTAAGTTCATAAACCTTCATATTTTATTCCCTCTTCTCTTTTGACAAATCTTGTCTTAATCGGTAACTTACTGGCAGCGACACGGAATAATTCACGAGCTTCTTCATTTGAAACTCCTTCAATCTCAAAAATAATTCTACCTGGTTTAACAACGCTGACCCAGAATTCAGGTGCTCCTTTTCCTTTTCCCATTCTCGTCTCTGCTGGTTTTTTCGTTACGGGTTTATCAGGGAATATTCTAATCCAGACTTTGGCACCTTTTCTCATACTGTGGGTAATGGCGACTCTTGCTGCTTCTATTTGACGTGCGGTTATCCAGGCTGGCTCAAGTGCCATGAGTCCGTATTCACCAAAGGCAATTGTGCTACCACTTGTTGCCTTTCCTTTTCTTCTACCTCTCTGTTGTTTACGATATTTTACCTTTTTAGGTTCTAACATTATTGCGCATCTCCTCTATATATCCAGACCTTTACACCAACTGTTCCATAAATTGTGAATGCTGTAGCACGAGCAAAATCTATATCTGCCTTAATCGTTTGTAAGGGAACACGACCTTCACGATACCATTCACTCCGGGCAATCTCAGCACCGCCAAGCCTGCCCCCACAACTTACTTTAATTCCTTTTGCACCAATCTTCATTGCTGAGATTACCGATCGTTTCATTGCCCTGCGATGTGAAATCCTTTGTTCGATCTGTCGGGCTATATTCTGGGCAACAAGATTGGCATCAAGCTCAGGAATTCTTACTTCTTCTATGTTGATTGAAACTTCACTCTTTATAAGACTTTTAATTTCTTCATGGAGTTTTTTGATCTCCTCACCACCCTTGCCAATGATTTTACCGGGCTGGGCAGTATAGATTGTGATAATTACTTTGTTTGATACTCGTTTTATTACTATATTAGAGACCATACAGTCTGCAAGCCGCTTATTTAAATAGCGACGGATATTAAAATCTTCTATAACCAATTTTGCATATGAAGTTTCATCAAACCATTTTGATTTCCAATCTTTTGTTACACCGAGACGGAAGCCTATAGGATGTGTTTTTTGACCCATTATTCTCCTTTCTTTGATTGTATTGGTTTGTAAGAATCAACAATAATTGTGATATGACAGGTTGGTCTTTTAATTATTGAAGGACTACCCCTGAAACCGGGGCGAAGACGTTTAAACCGTGGACCTTCATTGGCAATGGCTTCTTTTACATATAGGTCATTATCTTCAACTCTTACTGAACCAACTTTATTCTTTAAATTTGCGACCGCTGAATTAAGCGTTTTCAAAATAGGTATTTTTGTCCGCGAATGATGCAGTGTCAATATTGCCCGTGCCTGTGGAACAGGTTTACCTTTAATCTCTCTTAGAATCTTCCTTACCTTTAAAGGTGATGCCCTTTCGTATCTTTTAACTGCACGTGTCATCATTTTTCTGACTCTCTTTCTTTCTCGGCTTTTCTTGTCCCGGAATGAGCACGGAATGTTCTTGTTGGTGCAAACTCGCCGAGTTTGTGCCCAACCATTCTTTCTGTGATATATACTGGAATAAAACGATTGCCATTGTGAACCGCAATTGTAAAGCCGACAAATTCAGGCGGAATAGTAGAATTCCTTGCCCAGGTTTTAATCACTTTCTTTTCTTTAGTTTCGATAAGGTGCATTATTTTTTTCAGAAGTTTCTGGTCTATATAAGGACCTTTTTTCAAGGAACGAGACATCACTTTCTCCTTTTTACGATAAATTTATCTGAAGCCTTTTTCTTTTTTCTTGTTTTCTTGCCTTTTGTCAACCAACCCCAGGGTGATGTTGGATGCCTGCCACCGTGTGCCCTTCCTTCACCACCGCCTAATGGATGGTCAATTGGATTCATAGCTACGCCACGCACATAGGGTCTGATACCCATATGCCTTGTTCTTCCTGCCTTACCAATTGATACACTTGAATGCAAAGCATTTGATACCTTACCGATGGTTGCCCGACAGCGCAAATCCACTAACCTTACTTCACCTGAGGGAAGTTTGATATGGGCATACTTTCCTTCTTTTGCCATAATCTGACAGGAAAGTCCTGCACTGCGAACGAGCTCGCCGCCTTTTTTTGGCGAAATTTCAACATTGTGAATTTCCACACCCAATGGGATATTACTCAAAGGCAGACAGTTTCCAATTTTTATTGGCACATCCTCGCCCGAAATTACTGTTTCACCTACATTCAATCCTTCCGGACATATTATATATCTTTTTTCACCGTCTTTATATGTAAGCAGGGCAATGTATGCACTGCGATTCGGGTCGTATTCAATAGCACTTACTACAGCCGGAATGTTGTCTTTGTCTCTTTTGAAGTCCACGATCCTTATTTTCTTGTGGTGCCCACCACCACGATGGCGTGCGGTAACTCTCCCCAGGTTGTTTCTACCGCCGGTCTTCTTTTCAGATATAACGAGTTTCTTTTCCGGTTCAGTTTTTGTAATTGGTGGAACATTTACCGTATAAAAACGGCGACCCGGTGTTAAAGGACGATATACTTTTATACCCATCATACACCTTCTACTATTTCAATCTTCTGTCCCGGTTTAATCCACACCGATGCTTTTTTATAACCAGGACGATAACCTTCTGACCGTCCGAGTCTGCGCAGTTTACCACGGAAGTTTGCGGTATGTACTTCCAAAACATTTACACCAAATAATTTTTCTATTGACTCCTTAATCATCTGTTTATTCGCCTTCTTTGAAACTAAAAATTGATAGCAATTTAGTTCCCTGAGACGGTCTGCCTTTTCTGTAATTATTGGTCTGATAATTATTTGATCTGGTCGCATCTTTTCTCCAGTTCGGATAAACCGTTTTTTGTGAATAATATATAATCAGCCCATAGCACATCATAACAATTTATGTCTATTGAGCGTTTTAAATTTATTTTTGGTATATTTCTAACTGATAGCAGAAGATTTTTGTTAATCTTATCAGGGCTGATAAGAATCTTGGAACCAACTATATTTATTTTCTTTAACAACTCATTAATAACTTTAGTTCTCGGTTTTTCAATGTTCATATCCTCAATTATGCGTATTCTATCTTCCTGGGCTGCGACACTGAGGGCTGAAAGAAGTGCTTTAATTTTTTTCTGTTGGGGCATTTTTTTGTAATAATCTCTTGGCTTAGGACCGAATACAACACCGCCCTTACGCCAGATTGGAGAACGAATACTACCATGCCTTGCCAATCCTGTGCCTTTCTGACGCCATGGTTTTCTGCCACCACCCCTGACTTCGGCACGTGTCTTTGTCTTGGCGGTGCCGCTCCGCTGGTTGTTTAATATAATTGTGAGTGCTTCCCATAACAATGTTTTGTTGATTTTGGCACCAAAGACCTTTTTTGGTAATTCTATCTTGCCAACCTCTTCACCATTCTGATTAAATAATTTTGTGTCCATAACTATTCTTCCTTGCTCAATAATAATATACCGTTCTTTGGACCCGGCACTGCTCCGTGCAAATAGATTATGTTGTTTTCAATCTTTACAATCTTGAGATTTTTAATTGAGACGCGTTCGTTTCCATAATGCCCGGGCATTGTTTTACCTTTGAGTATCCTACCTGGATCAGAATGTCCATGTCCAGCAGAGCCAATCCTTCTGTGTGACATTGAACCGTGGGATGCAGGTCCGCCTTTCCATCCCCATCTCTTCATTCCACCGGAGAATCCCCGTCCTTTTGTGAAACCTGTCACTTTTATTTTATCACCCACCGAAAATATTTTAGAATCAATAACATCACCAGGTTTGTATTTTTCAATATTCTCTGTCTTGAATTCAGCAAGCCACTTTGCGGATTTTAAATTTGCCTTTTTCAGATGTCCAAGAAGCGGTTTGTTTACTTTCTTTTTAGTCCCAAATGCAATCTGTATTGCCTTATAACCATCTTTCTTTTCATCTTTTACCTGAACAATAGGACAGGGTCCTGCCTCGACCTTTGTGACTGCTATGAGTTTCCCATCCTCAGTAAAAACTTGAGACATACATATCTTTTTGCCTATCAATCCAATCATATTGCCTTTACCTCTACATAAACTCCAGCCGGAATTTCAAGTTTGTTAAGGGCATCAATGATATCAGGAGTCACATCGTTCAATTCAATCAGACGCTTGTGAATTCTCAATTCAAATTGTTCCCTTGATTTTTTATCAACATGCGGTGAGCGAAGCACGGTATATAATGAACGTTCAGTAGGGAGGGGAACAGGGCCTGATATCTTTATGCCAAATCTTTTCACAGTCTCCACAATGGATTTCACAGACTGGTCGAGAATTCTATGGTCATAAGATTTTAATCTTATTCTTAATTTATTCATTATTCAACCTTATTCAATTATCTGTGTTACCACACCAGCACCGACCGTCTTACCACCCTCACGAATCGCAAAACGCAAACCCTGCTCAATCGCCACCGGCGAAATCAACTCCACCTCTAAATTCGCATTGTCACCAGGCATCACCATCTCCACACCCTCAGGCAACTTAACCACACCCGTCACATCCGTCGTCCGCATATAAAACTGCGGCCGATAACCATTGAAAAACGGCGTATGACGACCACCCTCTTCTTTCTTCAACACATAAACCTCTGCCTTAAACCGATGATGCGGATTGATCGAACCCGGCTTACTCACCACCATCCCACGATAAACCTCATCCTTACCCACACCCCGCAATAATATCCCAACATTATCCCCAGCCTCCGCACTATCCAATGTCTTACGAAACATCTCTAAAGAAGTCGCCACCGTCTTAAACTGCTTACCAAAACCCACAATCTCAACCTCCTCACCCGGCAATAACTTACCACGCTCCACACGACCCGTCACCACCGTCCCACGACCCGTAATCGAAAATATATCCTCAATCGCTAACAAAAACGGCTTGTCCACATCCCGCACCGGAGTCGGAATAAACCGATCCACCGCATCCAATAAATCCCAAATACACTTATAAGCCGGATCTTCCACACCACCCGTCGCCTGCATCGCCTTCAACGCACTACCCCGAATCACCGGCGTCTCATCACCCGGAAAATTATACTTCGTCAACAACTCCCGCACCTCTAACTCCACTAAATCCAAAATCTCCGGATCCGCCACCGCATCCACCTTATTGATAAACACCACAATCGCCGGCACATTCACCTGACGGGCAAGCAAAATATGCTCTCGAGTCTGAGGCATCGGACCATCCACCGCACTCACCACCAATATCGCACCATCCATCTGCGCCGCACCCGTAATCATATTCTTGATATAATCCGCATGACCCGGACAATCAATATGGGCATAATGCCGCTTCTCCGTCTCATACTCCACATGCGAAATCGCAATCGTCAAAATCTTCGTCGCATCACGCCGCCCCTGTGCCTCAGAAGCCTTCGCCACCTCATCATAACTCACATACTTCGCCAGCCCTTTCTTCTCCAGGGCCTTGGTTATTGCCGCAGTCAATGCCGTCTTGCCATGGTCAACATGACCGATCGTCCCGATATTCACATGCGGCTTGGTTCGCTCAAACTTTGCCTTTGCCATAAAAAATCCTCCTTAACTTTTCTCCTTTCTTTTTGCACCCCTTTTACCAGCCTGGAGCCGGAATCGAACCGGCGACCTCCTCCTTACCAAGGAGGTGCTCTAACCGACTGAGCTATCCAGGCATTCTGCCGGATGCATTTTTATTATTCAAAAGATATAGACTTTAATTATATTCAAAATCTAAATTTTGTCAATAACTAAATGAACAAATACGGAAAGAATAAACTATTGACTTAAATTATAGATTAATTATAATTATAAAGGGAAAAAGGAGAAAAAAATGAATAAATATTTTATATCGGTGAATATTGTGCTTTCCTTGTTCACGGGTATTCTTTTTGCAAATGAATACCTTGTTCGTGTGGATAATCTGAGTGACAGAGATTTTCATATTGTTGAATTGATAGAAAATCATGCAATAATTATTGCAACTGACAATGATTTAATCAAACTCCAGAACAAGGGTGTTGAATATAATTTGCTTGACGAGAATCCAAGAGATAAATACTATCAGATTGTTTATCTCTGGGGTGAAGACCCTGCGGTAGTTGCTCAATATGGAGATATTATTGACCAGTATGAAGATTGTTTACTTTTGCGCACAGTTGAAGAGAAAGTCATAGAATTGAATAAACTCAGGGTTGAACTGAGGAGATTGACATTTGATCCAGTTAGATTTCTTAATGAAGACCCTTATCCATTGAATCTAAATAATCTTGCACCCGATACCCTTATACAAAAAATGGTTGCGGCAGTATCACAGGATACGATTCAGGCATCAATCTTAAGGATGCAGAGAATGTATACAAGGTATACAACCACTGATTCCAATAAGATTGTTGCCGTTAACTGGATTAGAAATAAATTACTGAGTTATGGTTGTGACAGTGTATATTTTCAGTATTTTAACAATAACTATGGACCGAATGTAGTAGGAATAAAAAAGGGTTATCTATATCCTACTATTAAAAGATACTGTTTGATTGGTGGACATATGGATGATGTCCCGTCAAGTGGTTATGCACCAGGGGCGGATGATAATGCATCAGGTACGGTTGCAATGATTGAGGCGGCAAGGGTGATGAGAAATTATTTATTTGAAAATACGATATATTATGTAGCATTCAATGCGGAAGAATTGGGTTTATATGGTAGCGACTCCTTTGCAACACGCGCCTGGCGAAATGGTGATACAATCTTAGGGGTAATCAATTATGATATGATCGGTTATGTGACGCCTTCAAATCCCAATCGGGATACAATGAATGCCCATTATACAACTGCTGTGCCAGGTTGCAGTGTATTTGTGACTCAATTCTATAAGGCGGTTGCTGATACCTACACCCAGTTGAAAATAAGAATGGTCCGCAACACCGGAACAAGTGGTTCTTCTGATCATGCAAGTTTCTGGAAACGTGGCTATAAGGCGATGCTCGGGATTGAAAGGCAGCTGACACCTGCGTATCATACGACCGGTGATACACTGGGACCACATCTTTATACTAATTGTGGGGTCAATCATCTGCCTTTTGCGACCAAGGTGATAAAGACCGGGGTGGCCGCACTAGCCAAACTTGCGGTTCCGGTTCATATTGTGGGAATCAAAGAACAGAAAGGGATTGCCGTTGATAATATTTTACTTTCACCCACAATAGGAAGGCGGTTTGTAATTCAAAATCAAAATGGAATTATGCAGAAGATAAAGGTTTACAATGCTCTTGGACAGGTTGTTAGGAATTTGTCTGTTGATAATAAAAATGTGATATGGGATGGAACTGATGACACAGGTAATTATTTACCCGCTGGTGTTTATTTTATTGGCTTTACGAAGGATAATATGACGATAGTCCGCAGGGCAATTTTGATTCGCTAATCAATAATAATTATCTTTCCTTTCTGCTCAAGATTTTTGTTTTTTAGCAAGTAGAAATACACTGCGCTTGGAAGATTTTTAACAACCAACCTTTTTGGAGATTGAACAAATTTTTGATGGTATATCAGTCGCCCGTCTATTGAATACAATTTAAGTTCTGTATTATCAGGTAGGTCTTTTAATAATAATGATTTATGAATGGTTGCAATTTCTATTTTTTTGTTATCCACTGCTTTTATATCCAGAATTCCAACAAGCGTATCAGAATAGCCATGGGCGGTAACACAATACCAGAAGACAGAATCAATACCGGTTCTGACAAGCCAGTTCGTGATATGGTTTGAACCGATTATTTTGGTCGAGTTTATTATATCTCCTGAAGGACTTAATTTTCTGATAAGTAATGAATCTGCATGCCACTGGGTAAAATAAGAGACGCTTTCAACCTGACAGGGCGCAGTTCCCCAGTTCAACATCCCTTGGGTCTTGGTCTGTTCAACCCAGACCATATTAGTATTTTCGGTTCGGGCAAGGGATGCGACAAGAAAAGACTTCTGCCCCGCGGTGCTGTCAATCTTTGTAAATGCAATTATACCGTCGGTATTGCCGATTACTTTTATCCCGCCTAAAATTACTGTATCACCGGCAGTCCTACCGCAAAAGCCTTTTGTTCCCGTTGTATTAATTTTGAATATACCCTTCTGCGAATTCCAATGGAACTGATTAAAGATCCGGTCCCTTGGTGAACTCGGTATTGCCTGGCTCCAGTGGTTCCCCGCATAAATATCTCTAATTATCTGGTCAAGATTGAAACTCGTCCAGGGTGTTCTTACCAGGTCTTCGGGTTGTAAATCCCTTAAAAAAGCCAGTGCCGCTATTCTTAAAAAAGCAAAGTGTATTGGTTGTCCTGCTGCATCAAAAAAAGCCCTTATCCTATTATTTGAGAAACTGCCTTCAGAATGGGCAAAAGCAAAATTTATGATTGCATCATAATCTCTTAATCCGGCATAACTGGCGAACGGCAGTAGTGTGACATATCTTGATTCGCAGGGTGCAGGATGTTGCCATTCGGTTATTATCATTGGTTTCTGCGCCGCAGCGCACTGGTTCATATAGGTGAAGAACCATTCTCCATTGCTGCCTTCTCCAAAATAGGCGTTTGTAATTCTGAAATCAAGGGTATCCCAGGGTTGATTGGGAAAATCAGGATGATCAAAATATGGATGGGCGTCCATCACCGGCACCAAATTTGCCCAGGCGTACTGATGGAGCTGGTTTGCCCAGAAAAAGGAAGAGGTGATAAGGGACTGACAATGCAATGTGTCATTCAAAAGGGCTGAAATACGCTGATAAAATCTTGTCTCTTTTTCATAGAAAAATCGTATTTGGTCAAAATAACGGTAAGGACTATAATCATAACGATTGCTCCAACGCACAAGTTTGATTGTCCTCGTGGCAAGGCTTTCACCGGGGTCCAGAACTTTTGAAAATGGCGCACGACGCAATTGAACATCATCAATCCAAACCCTTCCGGTATCAAGTCCGAGATTAAATGTTAACTGGACGGAGTCTGATGTCCCTGAATAAAATGGTAAGACAAAACTCTGTCCACTCGTTGTGAGGTTGATCGTTGTTGAATAATAAACAGTCCAGGGTGTCTTGTTTCTTTGTATGACGATATCCATACTCCTGTTTCTGCTTGATTTTGCTTTGAAACTTAAGCGATAGGTGGAATCCGTATTGATTGTAAATCCTGATTGCAATAACTGGATATGCCAGGAGTATTGTCCGGGTGAATAGATATGTACAAAGACTGCGGGTTCAAGGCTCAATCCTGCATTCTGCACACCCCAGGTAGAATTACCACTGAATTGGTTAAGCCACCAAAATCTTGGGACACCATTCAGGGTGTCAGAAAATTCACCGTTGATTATCTTATTGGGACCTGTGGTAGTATCACCGCCCGACCAAATTCTTATAAGGGTTGAATCCCAATGATATCTATAATATAACCAGTCATTCCATTGATTCTGTAGTTCGTTTTTATAGAATCTTGGCAGATAATAATTTGACTGGATATTATCCCAATTATCCCAGAAATAATGGTCGATCAAAGTTCCTTCATTCATTGGATTAATGAAGACCAATGCAGGGTCATTCTTGTAGGCAGTTCCTGTATAGGGATTTATGTGATTTAGCAGACTATCAGGGTAATCGCGAAAAAGTGCATATGCAGGTTCGTAGAACATATAAACCCTTTTTACGATATCCATTGAGCGGTTGACACTGTCGTAATAAGGGATTCCATCCCCAGATTTGAAATATCTTATGCTATAGAGATCAATTGCAGAATAAATTCCTTTCTGCTTTAATTGGTAAAATAAATAATCAAATTTATCCAATACTTCGTGATTCAATCTCCTTGTTGTATTTGAGCCTGGTGCACTCGTTAATGCACCATCAATGTGATGGTAGCGCACCAGATTAAAGCCTTGTTTGGCGATATGCGGTGTAACATTCAAGGCAGTGGTCTGCGAGGGATAGGTTGCTGAAAAACAGAGGTTTGTTCCAAAAAATTTTGCCCTCTGCCCATTGGCAAAATATAGATGTCCATCGGATTGGACAATAACCCGTCCGTTAATTCCTGCTGGTGGTTGGAGTATGAATTTGCCAATATGTGTTATATTGTTAATCGTATCAGGATATGGTGTTGTAAAATTAAACCAGCCTTGCTTTGGTGTGACATACTGGGCATTAACTATCTCTATCATTATTAATAAGAAAACGAAGCGAATTTTCATAACGCCTCCTGATATCGTATTATAAAAGTAAAATTCCTGATGTCAAGGTCGGATATCCATCATTTGGTATGGAATATTTTAGTCAAAATATTGTAATGAAATATAGAGGAGGTCAAAATGAAAAAAGGACTTTTGATTCTTTTTGCATCCATTATGATGCTTTTTGCAAAAAAACCAGAGCTGGTAGTGGAAGATTATATGAACCGTCTCAAAATCGGCGTGCCTGTTGAATACAAAAAACTAAAAATTTATCCACTGGAAATGGCGATGAATATAGGAGCCAAAGATTTTATAACCCTTGATGAGGCAATGGACAAAGGTTGGCTTAAGATTAGAGAAGTTGGCTCGGGTAATGTAAATCAGGTGGAGATAAAGAATAATGGTGATGAACCGGTCTTTATTCTTACTGGCGAAATGATTATCGGTGCCAAGCAAGATAGGATGATAAAGACAGATATATTATTGCCACCTAATAGCGGCTGGATAAAAGTAGAGGTTTATTGTGTGGAACACGGCAGATGGGTGGAGGTGTCAAAAGAGTTTGAAAGCAGTGGGTTGGTTGTGCCCAATACAGTGAGGCAGAGGGCAAAATTGAGTGAAAGTCAGACCGAAGTCTGGGCAGAGGTTGCTCGGACTCAGGATAAACTTGGGATTTCTTCAGGAACCGGGACGGTACGGGCAAATTACGAAGATAAAGATGTTCAGAAAACGGTTGAAGATTATACTAAAGGATTCGGGAATATCCCTAAACTATCTAAATCAACAGTTGGTGTTGTTGTTACCACAGGAGACAAGATTATATGTCTCGACCTTTTTGCCAATAATAACCTGTTAAATAGACTCTGGAAGAAGTTGATAAAATCTTATGCTATGGATGCGATTAGTGGCGAAAAGAGCAGTGTAACAAAAGAACAGGTAAGAGAATTTATTGATTTAATTGACGATGCAAAATTTGTTTCAGTAGGAACGCCTGGTTTAGGTGATTTATTGACGATTAATGCGGATTCTGGGAAAGGCTCGGCATTGGTTTACGAAAATACCATTGTGCACATAGACTTTTTCCCAAATGAGGACGGCAAAATTGATCGGGATTCAAATTTAAGATTGGATTTCCGCAGGGACCAGAGGCTTGAAGATAGAGATTAGTTCCAAGGACCTTAAATTATAACACTCTTGATTTAGATATTTTTATGTCTATAATTTCTATGACAAGAAATGTTAGGTATGAAGGCCACCTGGATAAAAGATTTGAAAGGATTGATTTACACCAAAATCATTGGGCCATTAAGATACAAGGCAGGCGACGGATATAACGCACAGAAATTCTGGTCAGAACGGTTCAAAAGATATGGTGTGTCATTAAAGGCAGCAGGGAATGTTAATCTTACCGAACAAGAGAATATAGAAATGTATGAAAAATCAGTTAAGACGCTATTAGATTTATTTAAAAATCATGCTATTATGCTCAAAGATAAACGCGTACTCGAGATTGGCTGCGGAACAGGTTATTATACAAAATTGATGTCAGAAATGGGAGTGGCTGATTATACAGGATTGGATATTACCGACACTTTGTTTTCAATCTTAAAACAAAAATTCCCTTCATATAGTTTTGTCTGTTGCGATATTACCAAAAAAGGTTTGGATGAAAGGTTTGATATTATTTTGATGCTGAATGTAATAGAACATATCGTCAGTGAAAAAAAACTTAAAAATACTTTAATGAATGTTGATAATTCATTGATTAAAGGTGGTCTATTTATCGTAGGAGCCCTTTTGGGCGAAACAAAGAAGCACACTTTTTATGTAAAATATTGGACATTGAATGATGTGATGAGTAGACTACCAAGATACGAAATAGTTGCAAAGGCACCATTTCAAAATGGAGAGGTGGTGATTTTGAAAAAAATGTAGAATAAAAAATTATAGTAATTTAATCTTGACACAAGATACATTGTGATTATATTTGAGTATGTTAAAGAGGCTTAAAGAAGATATTGCCACAGTATTTGCACGCGACCCTGCAGCAAGGCATGTTCTTGAAATTCTCTTATGCTATCCTGGTCTTCATGCGGTCTGGTTGCATAGAATTGCCCATTTTTTATGGTGCAAAAATTTTAAATTATTTGCAAGATTATTATCCCATATAAGTAGATTATTTACCGGGATAGAAATCCATCCCGGGGCAAAGATCGGAAGAAGATTTTTTATTGACCATGGTGCAGGGATAGTGATTGGAGAGACTACTGAGATTGGAGATGATGTGCTAATGTATCAAGGCGTCACTCTTGGTGGGACGAGTTTGGAGAAGAAAAAACGCCATCCTACAATTGGAAATAATGTGGAAATTGGTGCTGGTGCAATTGTCCTTGGACCAATAAGGGTAGGAAATAATGTGAGAATTGCTGCGGGTTCGGTGGTGGTAAAGGATGTTCCTGATAATGCGACGGTAATCGGTGTGCCAGGAAGAATCGGGCTTGGTTTCTCAGCAGAGGAAATACGCAGACTGGAACATGGTAAGCTCCCTGACCCGATTGCGGATGCATTACAGTTTGTAATGAAAGAACAGGAAAAATTATATAAAAAAATTAAAGAACTAGAAAAGAAGATTGAAGAGATAAAAAAATAGGATATTTTTTACAATACTTCTATTATCTCAAAAGTATTACCTTCTCTACCTTCTTGGAATCCCACGCCGCAAATTTTATAAAATACACACCTGCAGGCAATCCGCGACCTGAATCATCACAACCATCCCAGGCAACCTGGCTAAATGGTTGAATGGTTAAATGGTTAAATTGTTTAACAACCCGACCTGAAATATCATAGATACTTAATGAAATTTCGGATTTCGGATTTCGGATTTCGGAATTGTTTGGGATTTGGAATTTAATCACACAGTGATTTTTGAATGGATTGGGATAGACCTCTAATTTCGGATTTCGGATTGCGGATTGCGGATTTGTAGATTCTTTAATTCCAAGTGGTCTCATCTTTACATTTAAAATTGTTTGAGTTCCGGGTGATACAACAACATTATTAATTGTAATAGTATCATAACCCTGTTTTCTAAATTGTAATGAATATGTACCTGGATTCAAAATTCTCCGGTATCTGCCGAATAGTGAATCGCTTAATCGGGGTGTTAGTGTTGAGTCATAATAACCAACAACCCTTACTTCTGCAACAATCGGCTGGTTTGTGATTGAGTCTGTGATTATGCCGGTGATACTTGAACCGAATGTCCTTTCCAAAAGATAATAGGCGCCAGGTAGATTTCTCATACAGATACTATCAACTCTATAGCCGGGTGGATAACAACCTCTGCTCAATTCAATTGTATAAGCAAATGTACCACAGACTCCGTAAAGGTAATTCCTGGCATTTCCTTCCGTAGCATAACCATATATCGGAACATAAGTTCCATTGCCGGCATCGTTTATTATCTTTGAGGCGAGGGTGTCTGCAACTCTTTTTATAAATGGATGGTCTATTGCAAATTGATTCCCCCAGCGCCACGGGTAATAGACTAACTCACCCTGTCCAGTGCGTGCACAGTGATAACAGATATCAAAGACAAAATGATTTTGGAACGCAAGGTCTCTAATAATTCTTGATTCATTTTCAGAAAATGGATAGGGGCCGCGATAATATTCATCATTTGGATTTGGACTACCACCCTGTTCCCAATTGAAGTCATAATTACGGTTTAAATCAACTCCATCTGAATCAAGGTCAAAAAATCCATTATTGTTATTATCCCTTTTGTTCTTACGCCATATAGAATCAATACCGTTCATTACTACATTATGCCCTTCAGGATTTAAAATTGGAATTATCCAGATTTCCGCATTATTTATCCAGTAGGTGATTGCTGAATCAATGCCGTATTTACTGACGAGGTCATTTAGAAGATACAAACAGACCTCACACCCCAATAATTCCTCTGCGTGGTGAATTCCGTTGAATAAAACCGCAGGTTCATCTTCTTTTATTCCGGGATTGTCCGAAATCTTTATACCCAAAATAGGTAAACTATCGCGGGTTGAAAATCCAAGATTGTATAACTTTGTGATCGTAGGATAGTGAGACGCAATAGAGTCAATTTCCTGGACCATTTCTGCATATGTGTGATAGCGAGGGTCAATTAAGAATACACCGGATACAAGATGCAAGATGAATGATAACAAGAAGGTCAATCTAATCATTTCAGAATAACAATTTTTCTTACGATTGAAAATTCTTTCGTTTTGACCGAAATGAAGTAAATACCCGCAGATAATTCTTCTTTCCCGAGGTCGTAGTAGAGATAGCCAGGCGAAACGATTTCATTTGCAATTGAATAAACACATTTGCCCGTTATATCGTAGAGATTCAGTGTTACCGATGTCGGAACAGGAATTGCTAACTGAATCAGTGGTCCGACGCCATAAGGATTAGGAGAAAAAAGATTTATAAAAAACTGTGTAGGCTGCGTGTTATTTTCTTCAACGCCGACCGCACCGATTGTAAAACAATTATCACTCACATCATAACCGATGTTTGCAGAACGGTCATAGGCAAGCACCTTAATTAAGCACTTATTAGAGTTTACCGTGGGAATAGTCCAGTTATAAATAGAATCATTGGTATTGAAATGAGAAATGCGGTACGGATAGGTTAGACCGCTGTCAATGGAAAGATAGATGTTCAAACTGTCTATACCGATATTATCACTCGAATTCCAACGAATCTGATGTAATTCATTCCAGTACCATATTTCACCACCATTAGGAATGAGCACATTGACTAAAGGTGATACAGGGTCGTAGATCGTGAAGGTTGCATTAGATACATCAATTCCAATATTATTATTTCTGTCAAACGCACGGATGCGGACAAGACAACGCGTTGACGGGGTGGGTGGTATTGTCCAGAGATAAGTTGAATCATTGCCAAATGAAGTAGCTATATAACTCCAGCTGTTACCGTTATTTGTTGAATATTCAATGACAGCAGAATCAACTGCTACATTGTCCTGGGCAGACCAGCGGATTGTATAAGTTTGTCCTATATTCCAGATTTCTCCGCCGTTAGGTGTAATCACAGTGACCTGGGGTTCAACAAGGTCAGATAGAAGTTTGCTGTAAAAGATATCCCAATTTCCTCTTCTATCTGATTGCCAGAAAACCCATATATATCCTGAGTCGTCTGCTATCGCACTGGGGAATATATCCCGGGCTTGATTATTGCTTATCACCATAGAATCTCCCCAGGCACCATTTTTATAATATTTTGCCCATATTTCCCAATCACCGGTTCTGTTGGATTGCCAGATACACCAGAGATAGCCATCTCTATCAACAACGAGCACAGGGTGTTCATCGCGATTTGGGTCAGCAACTACTGCTCGGGCATTAGACCAGGTTGAACCATTGTAATGGCTTTCGTAAATATCGGTATTACCATTCCGCCAGGTCGTCCATACAACCCAGATCGTGCCATCGCCCGAGACCGCAATCTTCGGGTCCTGATCCTGGGCAGGATTACCTGTGATTCTGTATAACCCTTCCCAACTTCCTGAAGTTGGATTGTAACGCTTTACATATATATTCCTATTGTATTGATAACGTTCACTACACCAGGTTACCCAGGCAATTCCATTGCTGTCGGTTGCCATTGCGGGCCGATAATCATTGGCTGAATCTACCGTTACTGCAAACATTGGCTGCCAGGTAGTCCCGTCAAAATAACGGCAATAGATATCACCATTCAAATGTGTCCATCGTTCAAGGCAAACCCATAATCTACCATCACCATCCCTGGTCATTGCCGGATACATATCATTTGATGCTTTAGAACTTAATTGTTCTTCGGTACCCCACTGGTTTCCTATGTAGACGCTGCCAAAGACATCGTAATTCCTTCCATAAGCCCTTTGCCAGGTTAGGTATGGATTTCCCAGGAGGTCAGTTGACATTGAAGGGAAAAAATCCCAGTAAAGATATGGTCGCACAATCTGTGCCTGTGTCCAACTTCCATTTGCATAATATGACGCGCAGATTTCGGTTCTGCCGTTTGTTACTGAACGCCCGGTCACCCAGGCTGTCCATAATCTTCCTTGACCGTCTATGGTATTGGTGACAAAGGCATCGGTTTCAGGATGGGTATCAATCGGGGCAGGATTTGACCAGTTTAGAGAAGTTTCCAATGGATAATATTTGTTATTTTGACTCACCATTTGCAATCCTGTTCGTTTTGGCTTTAAAGTTGGGTCTCCTAAAATACACATTCCATAGAACCAATCCACATCATTAATACCATATTGGGTAAACCATTGTTTGAATGCCTGCCCGATTGAAATTCCTGTATTTAGCGGTCCATAGAATCCATCAAAATTTAGCATGCTTCCAACTTTTGTTGAACCGATTGATAAAAGTCCGTTTGTTGTATTAAAAATATAAATGCTGCCTTCTGAATTTTCTTCAATAAATCTTGTTCCTGCACACTGAAATAAGTTCAAGAATAGAAATGGAGGGTCAGCAAACCATAATTCAAAATTGAAGACTGTACCTGCATAGCCAGATGTATTTTTAAATGTATTACCCCAGGGCGAAGAATGACTGCAGATTTGCACCCATTCGTAGGGGTCGTCAAGGCGTGTACGAAAGTCAGCAGCAGTTGTAGTATTGTATTGTCGAATAACGACCACGGTATCATAAAGGAGATTCAAACTACAGTTATTAAAACTATACCAGTCATCATCTACATAAGCAAGTGCTTTTTTAGGGATCGCATAGCCAATGTTCCGGTATTTATGGATTTTTGAAAGATAATTATTAACAAGCCATATTTCGTTTCCCCAGGTCACAGGGTTGGCATAGATTCTACCGACATAGATTTCAGGTGCTTTGTTACCGGTATGATTGTCAAAAAGACCATCATTATCCGCATCAACCCAGGTTCCGTTTAGATCCATAAAATATAATTCAATCGGAAATTCCTCGCGCCCTTCGGTCGATTCATATTCATACCAAGCGATAGGAACATTACCAATGAATACCGCACCAACGAGCTGGCTATCTATTAGTGATGCAAGATGATTCCTCAATTGTGGTGCCTGCCAGCCGCGAATCGTATCAACACGAACATTATAATTTTCTGTCTCAAGGTCGGTGATGTAAGTATTTAATGAATCAATGATGTTTGGATAAAGAGGAGCATATACGACAATATCAAACATTGGCAAACGAGAATCTTTTATTTTACTCTGGTAAGCCTTGCCTATTTTGAAAGATTCTTTTGTAATTTTTGCTGACCATTCTTGATACGATGTCATCTGGACATCATATGGATCAACATATTTTAATCTTTTTATTCCGGTAATTCCCTCACCCGATATGAAAAAAGGGATTGCAAAAATTAATGATAATTCCAAAAACTTTTTCATGATTCCCCCTTCTCCTAAATTATCTCAACATAATAACTTTTTTCATTTCTTTTATTTCGTCGGATTTAAAATCAATAAAATATACGCCTGAAGGAAGTTTGCGACCCATATCATCATCACCAGACCAGGTGATACCTGATGCATGATTCAGGATACAGGATTCAGGATTAAAAGATTTAACAACCCGACCGGAAACATCGTAGATCTTTAAAGAAATTTCGGATTTCGGAATTCGGATTTCGGATTTGTTTGGGATTTGGAATTTAATTACGCAGTGATTTTTGAATGGATTGGGATAGACCTCTAATTTCGGATTTCGGATTGCGGATTGCGAATTTGAACCTTCTTCAATCTTGACTTCAGAATGAATCTTTAAAGTTAAATAGGCACTGGTGCTGTAATTTCCATCATTGCCTGAAAAATGAATAATCAATCCGACCAGGGTATCAGCTGGATTTTCTGTAATTTGCAAGATATAAGGATTTGAACTATTGTTAACAACCTGTCCAATATCAATATCTCCAAAATCAGCAATCGTATCAATTAAAGAAACGCTCATTGAATTTGTGTTTAAAATACCATTTACATTTGAAACGAGTGTGTCACCGCCATTTCTTATATAAATTGTCAATTCAATCGTTTCTCCAGGCTCGGGGATGCCGTTATTGTTACCGCCCAACGAATCATTTATCGTATAATTGGTAAGATTGATCCAGGGGGAATGCTGACTTGTTGGTGGTTTGGTGGTGATCAACAAAGCCCTGCCATTTTGAATGGGTGCTGCGTTTGGGTTATAACTACCATTGAAAAGATACTGCAAACCGCGGGTTTCAGTTTCGTCTTCAATACCCACACTATTTTCTCCAGCATTTGAGACTGTGTTATAAAAGAATAGCACTTCGCCATCTCCGGTCGGCGTTGGATAATACTGGGGGTCAAGTAGAATCGTCTGGAAAGTTTCAAGGGTTGATGTATTACCATAATGGGCACAATTTTTATATTCTACAATCCATCTGTGATTTGTCGTATCGTTGTGATAATAGACTTCGCCATTACCAGTGGGTGCGGGTCTCAAATCAAGGTCGTCCCAGAAGGGTGCGAGCATTCTCTTTGGGCCACCGGGTAATGGAATTGCTGTGTTGCTGCCAAATCGGTGTGTGGATGTGCCCAATTCTAAAAATCCATTGGAGCATAGACCAATAGAATTATAATTAATTCCATAGAATTTAAATGTGAAAGGAAGATTGTATGTCACTGTATCAGCATCCTCATCTGTTATTTCACTGACAACTAATCCGGGTCCTGGGGGTGCAATTTCAAACCATTCGTAAATTGGTGCATTACCCGTCAATGTATCAGTATCATCATAAATGTAATAGCCATAAGGGTCGGGCCCGACAGGGCCAATCTCTTTACTTAAAATCGGTACTGAAAAATTATGGATGAATGTATCCCCTTGTGCATCGGTCAATATAATTTCAAAAGGGATAGAGTGAGAATGGGCATGCGGAGAAACCGAAAAGACAAAGGGATTTAACCCATTTTGCTCAGTCATGGGAATTACTTCGCCATAAAGAGAAATACTATCATTGATTTGAATTGTTGTATCAGCGGTTTTCAAAAGTGCTTTGACATTATGAGCAGGAGAATATCCGATATTTTTAATCTTTGCCCATAGAAGTATTGTTTCGTTTGCGTTGATTGTATCATTGGCATTTCCCAGTGAATCATTAAACGAATATGAAATATAATTGAGGTGGACATTACCCGTAATTACCGGAATCGTTCCTTCATAGGGATAAAGATTCCTGCCTGTGACTGTTATATACATTATTCCGGGTAATGATGGATTGACGATAAAAAAGGTTTCGCCATTTGAATTAGTATATCCTGTCTCATATATTAATGTATCCAGCACAATACAAACAAAAGCAGATTCAACTGGTGTTCCCTGATATTCCACTGTGATATTTAATGTATCTTCTCTCCCGGTATAAATGATAGAATCGTGTGAAACATTAATATACATAGGTTTTGCAGTCCATAACTGCATTGCCGGATCACCGAGTGTCGTAAATCCGCGATATTCCTGCTGGTCTCCGTACATTTGATAGACTCTTTTTCTGCCATTTTCACACGCCTCACCAAATCTATTCTTTTTTTCAGCAAAAAGTGCGTCAAAGAATCCTTTACATACTGCACTTCTTAAATTCGCCCCATGAGTGACAATCGTTGTCGTGGCAAAATATCCTGCCCCACCACGGGGCGTTGTTGGTGTTCCAGTGAGCAACCATTTTTCAGCAGTGGCAGGAGACGAACCAGTTCCGATTGTCTGACAGGTTATTGAAAGAACAATAGGTAGTCTTGCACTATTCTGAGTCTGGTCGGGGTCAACCGCGAACGGGTTCCACCAGTTGCCAACACCCTGCCCCCGGTATAAAACAAACCCCCTACCCTGATTTACTCTGTTGATTACATCACTTGAACTGTTGCCGAGCGCACGGGAGAGGGTGTCAATAATATTAAAATCATTTTCATTCATCAATCTTTTGGCATGCCTTATGTCACTCCAGTAGATTGAATCGCTGTATTGTTCGTAATCTTCGCGGACGATCAAACAGGCGTTAATGAACCATCCAGTATTGGTTGTGTCCGGATGACGTTCATATAAAAGCAGTTTATTCACAACGGTCTGGGCTTCGGTTATATTGTGAACCGTAAGTCTTCCTGAAAGGATTTCATTGTAAATATCGGTGTTCATATTTGTATAATTGTTATCACTGTATGGTGAAGTCATCGACCAGGGAATATAATTGGGCGCACCAACGATCAAAAGAAATTCCGGCTTTATCTGCCAGGTATTATAGGCATTAACGATATAATTTCTAATTATTGTAGCATTCTGGGCAAGTTCTGAAGGGACCCTGACAATCTTTGTGCACAATCCCATTTTATGTTTCCATTGGGCATAGGGGAGGATTGCATCATAAAAATTATCATGGGTAATAATCAAATATTTTGCACCAATTTCTTGTGCAACAACATAATATAACCCAAAGATTATTAAGACCAAAATTATTTTTTTCATTTTTCTCCTAATCTATAAGAATTACTTGCTCCATTGCTGCGTGGTTGCCAGATTCAAATTCTATTAAATAAACACCTGCGGGTAGGTTGCGACCAAGGTCATCATCACCAGACCAAATAATTGAAGATTGGTAATTGGTTAAATGGTTAAATGATTTAACCAGACGACCGGAAACATCGTAGATCTTTAAAGAAATTTCGGATTTCGGATTGCGGATTTCGGATTTGTTTGGAATTTGGGAATTGGAATTTTTTTGATCATTGGGATCTGGGATTTGGAATTTAATTAGGCAGTGATTTTTGAATGGATTGGGATAGATTTCAAATTTCGGATTTCGGATTGCGGATTGCGAATTTGAAGATTCTTCTATTCCTGTACCAGTATTCCAGGTATTTCCACCATTCGTTGTGTACAAAATTATCCCCTGACCGCAGGCAATTCCATGTTGTGTATCAGAGAAATCCACATCAAACAAGGTTGTGGTGGCAGGATTTGTCTGAAAATTCCAGGTATTTCCACCATCAGTTGTGTGGATTATTGTACCAAATCTCCCGACTGCCCAGCCATTTAAATCATCTACAAAATCAAGGGCACGGAGATAATATGCATTTGCTGGTGCAGTAATTGGGGTCCAGATATATCCTCCATCAATGGTTTTCCAGATTATTGGTGAATAATTTTGTTCATTACCACCGACCACTATGCCTATGTTAACATTAAAAAAATGGACATCAAAAAAATCTTCATAGACAGAACTGAAATATTGTAAATTCCAATTAAACCCACCATCCGTTGTGTGAATGATTAAACCTTGCCCTGTGTCAAGACTGTCAGGCCATCCTGAAACAACCCATCCCTCATAGGCATTAGCAAATGAAACACCATAAAGTTCTGCCTGTGCCCAGGGTGTGAATATCTGCTCCCAGTATGCGCCACCATCGGTTGTTCTGCCTACGACACCGTCTCCACATACTACCCATCCCAATGTATCATCAATAAATTCAATTCTTGTAGCATATTTTGCCAGCCCCTGAACCTGATGGGTCCAAGTCTGCCCGCCATTATTTGTGTGTGTAATTTCTCCAAGAATACCACAGGTCCAGGCTTTGAGATTATCACGGCAGGTGATATCAAAGAATTTCCTTGCTGCCGCATTATTTGACTGTTCAAACCAGTGTGCACCGCCGTCGGTTGTTTTTAGTACAATAATGGAATCAAGTGTGACAACCCAGCCAGTCTGATTGTCGGGTGCTAAACAACACCCATGAAAATTTTGATAGGCGAACAGTACATTGCAAAGAATAAGAAACAACGCCATATATTTAATTTTCATAGGCTCTCCTTTCGTTTGTATTTTTGTACAGTTAAAACTGGACGCTAAAATAAGCATTCTCATTCTAATAAAATTACTTTTTGAACCACATTGTAATTTTGGGTTTTGAGTTCAATAAAATAGATACCCGAAGGCAATTTGCGACCAGTATCATCATCACCAGACCAGATGATACCTGATGCATGATTCAGGATACAGGATTCAGGATTAAAAGATTTAACAGCCCGACCGGCAACATCGTAGATCTTTAAAGAAATTTCGGATTTCGGATTGCGGATTGCAAAATGGTTTGGGATTTGGGAATTGGAATTTGTTTGGTCATTGGGATTTGGGATTTGGAATTTAATCACGCAGTGATTTTTGAATGGATTGGGATAGACCTCTAATTTCGGATTTCGGATTGTAGATTGCGAATTTGAGTTTTCTTCTATGCCCGGGAATGGATCCGGTGGGTCGGTGGTAAATTTGATTGCCCGATTATTTTCAAGTATTGCCGCAGAGGCTGGATATTGATTGGCGTAGGTATATTCAAGGCCATTTATATGATAGTAATCCCGTATTCCAACCGTGGCATAATTATGCCAGTAATCGTCGTTATTTATCTTCTTATATTGGAATAGTATCTCACCATCACCGGTCTGGGTGGGATAAAAAATCGGATCATATAAAACTATTTCAAATGTCTGTAACTCTGCAGGTGTCGGTGCAGTTGGATTGTGGAGGTGTTGAACCCTCGACCACTCAATTATAAATCTATGATTTGAGGCGTCATAATAATAACAGATATTACCGCTGGAGTCGGTCGCATTCGGGTCTAAATCATCCCAGAACGGTGCAATGAGCAAGGGTGGACCGCCCGCACCGAAGATATGCCAGTTATACATATCGGCAATCCAGGTGGAATCCATGGCAATGTAGCCGTTGGAGCAGATACTGATTCTATTGTAATTATTCCCGTAATATTTAAAATTAAATGGGAGTGCAATTGTTTTTGTCTCATCATTTAACAGGCCCAAAATTGTGCCCGGGCCTCCCAAATCCGGGTCAATTTCAACCCATTCATAAGTTGGGGCTTCGGGATATCCGGTATCAGTGTTATCATAGACATAATAGCCATAGCGGTCTGGTCCGGTGGGTTTGTTGGATGCCACAACGCCAATTATAATAGAAAATACAACGGTATCTCTTATCCAACTGCCTTCAGATAAGATAGTTAAAAATTTTATTTCATGGCCCGGGGCAAGTTGGGGAGAGGCGGTTATCCGGAATACATCGCCAGAATTTGTTGCTGAGTCGCCAACCGGAATACTGCTGAAGGAACCATTTGAGTCAATGACTGATACACCGGGATTTAATGACCGTAAAACTCCTTGGAGATTTGTTCCAATAAGTCCACCAATATTTTTTATTGAAATTGTCAGCTCCGAGGTTTCGCCTGGTTCAAGTATACCATTACCGCCGTCTAAGATTTGACATCTTTGATACTCAAATTCTGCTGCCTTTGCATTGAGCCAGAGCACTGAATTCCAGTTGCCCTGGGAAGAACTAATTGAAATATTGAATTTAATTGTATGATTATTTTTAATGTTTTGTGAAACACCAAAGACAAAGGGTGATGAATTTGCCGTCGCCCCCGGGGCAATTGTTCCATAATTTTTTATTGAATCTATAACGGTAATAAATGGGTCGTTTGTGGTTAGTATGGCATTCACATTCGTTGCGGTCGTTGAATTGCCGAAATTCTTCAGGGTTATTGTTAGGTTAATAGTTTCTCCGGGATTTATCTCACCGTTATTATTACCGCCGGGGTCACTTATCGTATGATTGTAGTATCCAACATAGACTGCAGAGTTATTTACCATTGCATAACCACAATAAGGTTTGAAATTATGCTTTGTTACGGTCACAAAGAGCGTATCAGGAGTGTTTGCAGTAATCTGAAAATTTGCAATGCCGTTAGCACCAGTGAATTCTACTTCCTTGGTTTCATTCTTTTTATAAAGACTCACCATTGCCCCTTCTACAGGTTGGGAAGAAGAATTTAAAACCTGGACCGAAAATTGATTTGTTCCAACAGGAATTGTTGGTTGATGATTGACAATGAAACTTCTTGGCACATCGGTCCAGACCTCAAGCGAAGGGTCGCCCAAAAGATTATAAGCATTGAAATAGAATTCACTTCCAGAATCTGGAGAGGTTTCTAATGGGAAGTTCACATAAACTTCCATTTTTCCACGATATGTCATAGGCCCCAAATAATAAATGCTATCAATCAATAATCCGCGATAGATTCCAAAGTCAAGGCAATTGTTCCACCTTGAATGGGTTGTGGGTGGTGATGCACCAAAGAACGCAACCGCACCTTTTGGAGTTGAAGGATTACCTGCCCTTAACCAGGTTTCCCCAAAACAGGGTTCGGCATTGAAATTGCCGGTTAAACAGACAATGCTTGTTATTACGGGTAATTTCCAGCCATTGGAAAGTCCAATCACATCTGTGTTATAAAAACTCGGTCGGTCCCATCCTGACCAGGAAGCAATACCACCGCGATAATTTACAAAGGTTACACCCTGGTTAACTGAATTGGTGATGGCAGTAACGCCGTTGGAAACTGGTGGATAAAAAACCGTGTCCACCTGATAATATCCACTATTCAAAAATTTCTCGCGCACCCAGCGTTTGGTCAGAATTGGTGTTGTCATTTGATTGTCAGGATAATTACCGGCAACCATCAGTGTCCTTTTGAACCACAGGGTATCTGTAGTATAAGGATTTCTTTCATAATTAACGATTTTTGCAATCACGGTATTTAAATCGTTTATATTGGCGACAGATAACCTGCCAATAAAAAAATCAGAAAGGAAGTCGTTGCCTTTTATCGTTGTATAGGGATGGTCAGTGGGATTTGAAGAGACGGTGAAACATGGAACACTATCCTTATCACCGACAAGGATAACATATTCTGGTGGTGGATTCCAGTTGTAATACGCATTTGTGATATAATTTTTTATCGCAGTTGCTGTATTGCCGGTTTCCGATAATTTTGCCACCGTGACCTTCCAGCCCTTTTTTTCCTTCCAATCCGCAAGGGGTAAAACTGCATTATAAAATGAATTGGGTGTGATAATCAAAAGTCCCTGGGGTTTTGTTTCAGGATTGTATTCGTAATTGAGAATTAAATTTTTGAAAACCCGGGCATGGCTATGGGGAAGTTTGATATCTTGATATTTGGAAAAGTGAATTTCTAAATTAAATTCTTTAATCCCTGCGACCGGATTGAGAATCACCGGATAAAGATTATAATCCTTTAGTGTCACCGGTGGACCAATCTCCACAGGATTGTTACTTCCTGTTTCCAAACATTCATACACTGGATACTCGGGGGCGATTATAAATCCTATATTCACTGGTTCCAATATCTTGTCGGCAAAAGGGATTTTCAGCTGGATTGAGTTTTCTGTTCGGTTAACAATCTGAATATCAAGACTATTTAATGCGGATAAGAGAAGCAAGGATAGAGTAATCATTGATTTTCCTCTTTAATTATAACCATTCCGAGGTCCCTGTCAACAAGGTATATCAACCCATTCTTTACATAGACATTATAGGCATAGGGTGTTTTTAATTCTGCATACACTTCTAAATTCTCGGGGTTTGATACATCAATCACCTTTAAGCCACCGCTGCCATCTGCTAAATAGGCGAGGTCATTTTCTACAAATATGCCCTGGGCATACCCAGGCGTATCATAACTGCTGACGAATGCTGGTTTGTAAGGATTTGATACATCAATCAGGACCAGCCCATCATAACCATCAGCAATGTAAGCAAAATCATCAATTACAAAGACATCTCTGGCATTAGAAGGTGTGTCAATTTCTCCAATCTTGGCGGTGCTATCCGGATTTTTTAAATTATAGATAATTAAACCCATCTGTTCGCAAGCCAAATATGCCAAAGAGTCAACGATAAATAGACTGTGAACATTTCCGGGCGTGGCAAATCTCCGTGCATAACTTGGATACTGAGGCCAGGAGACATCTTCAACAATGAACCAGTATCTTGCGGCAATATATACATACTTTGAATCATTGGGCGGTGAAAAGACATTATATCCGTAAAACCAGTTATCCTGTCCCACAAAAGAAGGATTCGCTGGGTCTGAAATATTTACAATTAGCATCCCACCATTATTCGGTGGCCCGGCCGCAAGCGCAAGATAAGCAAAACTATCTCTCACTGCTACACCCTGGATATTTGTCTGGTGAAAATAATGACCCACAACATAGGTTGATTCGGGATTTGATATATCAACAATTTGCAAACCACCCTGGTCATTGGCAATGTATGCATAACTTCCTTTGATATCTATATTTACCGAGTATCCTGGGAGTTTACACTGACTTACAATTACCAGATTATGTGTGTCCACCTGGGGATGGCGGCAGGTTAAGATTAAAATTAATGGCAGTAAAAAAATTTTTATTTTTTTCATACGCTCTCCATATTAGTTCTGCAAGGCTGAAGCCCTGCCCTACACTTAATAGAAAAATTCCAAACCACAGCCCGCACTCCATTTATTGTAATTTTTATAATCGCCTATGTCCTGATAGACTTCAGATTGTGAGATGCGAAACTCATAGGTATAATTCAAAGAAAAATTTAGTCCTGTAAAAATGGGGAATTCATAAGAAAATTTCAATTTCTGGGTGATATCCAACCGACCGCTATGTGGTGTATCAAGAATAGGGGAGACCTCGGTCGTAAAAATTCGGTATTTAAATTGATATTCAAAACCGAGTTTTGAGAATCTGGGGAAATTCATTTTTAGGTTCGGTTTTAAACCGAACCGGTGCTGGGCATAAGAGATATCAGGTACCGGACCCCTTGCATCAGAAGATTTGAACTCGTAGTTAAACTTAAAATCCATAGTCCTGAATAGTGAAAAATCAAAAAAAGGCGCAATTCTAATTGCCTTTGAATCATATATATTAAAATTTTCAATGTAATCATCAATCTCATAGGCAAAGACCGCGCCTAAATCTAATGAACTTAATTTCAGATTTGTTTTAATGGTGAATAAATGCTCGGTAAATTCGCAACCAATATATTTTGTTCCAAGTGGGTCACGGTAATAACGAATTAAATATCCGGGCATTATCAGATACCCGAACCTGATGGCGAAATCACCAAAGGATTGTCTTATTCCAGTTGAAATGACGGAATAATTTTTTTGACTATTTACAAAATAGTTATATCCGGTGAAACTGAAATTGAAGGTTGTTGTATGTTGACCGATGAATTTATTCCGAATCAATAAATCCAGTCCATAGTTTGTATATAAATCATCATAGGTTTCAAATGGGAAACGTTCGGGGTTTACTCCTTTTATGAATTCTCCAAGATATTTTTGGGAGTATTCAAAAATGTTATCATCATAGGCAAAATCAAGATTTGTTTTGATTGAATAATCAAATGTAGTAAACAGAAACAGCAGTATACTCATTTTGATTCAATGAGAAACCTTAAACCGCATTCAGTCCAATTTTCAATATAAAATTCATAACGATGTAGCCCCTTACGAACATTGAGAAAAAAAACGTGCGGATTTGAAGGTAATGTGCCGGGACGGTTGTTATAGTGCACTGTCTCTGAGGGGTAAGCACGATAATTGATGGACTTTATTGTTTTACCTTTTTCTTTGATATTGATAGAATATATTTGCTCGCCCTTGATATCTGCTGTTAAATTCAAACGCGAGATTATTTTTAATTTCTTTGGTCCTTCTATTTCTAATACAACTGGTTTTTCTCTGGTTGCTTCAAAGTAATTAATTATTTTCTCATCTTCAACAAGTTCTAATTTTGCATTATAAGACAAAGGTGTAATATCCTGCCATTTACCGGGTGATTCATTTGTAAACTTCAAAAAGATTGTATCACCTGGTGCACGCCAGTGAATAAAACGGTATGAGTGGTTTCCTTCTGGGACATTTATATAAAAAGAACGCCATTTACTCAATCTAATATTATCAATACGGGATACTTTTGAATACTCGCTCTCCAGGGTAATAAATTTTTCTTTAATGTCATCTTCCTGTAGAATTAATTTGTATAATTTTGTACCTTTTTTCTCACCCGACCAGGGAATTCTTGTATAGACCCGGAGCCAGGTAGGACCCGAGACTTTTATCTCTAATGGTTGCTTTTTGGTCAGAACATAATAAGATTCTTCTTTTTGTGTCTGGATTTTTATTTTAACTTCATTCATTGGCGAAATGTTTACAACCTGATTCAGGACAAAAAATAAAATAATATTAATCATTTTTATGCCTCCTGATGTAATAATCAATATCAATTCTCAAGACCACAAAGATTATCAAACTGAGGATGACAAAAAAGATTGTGGAGAGAATGACCGAATAACGTTTTTCATAATATAATTTCCCTTCGCCAATTTCCGGGAGGGGTATCGGTGCAATGGGAAGTTCATAACGCCTCGTCAAGGTTCCAATGTTGTTGATATTTATCACCTTTACGCCGTTTTTAAGAAACCTGCCAGCAAGCCCTTGATGGAAAGAATATTTCAATGGGTCTAAAATTCCTGTAGGTAATTCGTATCCTGCGAGTGCAGTTGCACCGCCCCCGATATTTATAAAACAGGAAATTTTTTCTTCACCAGCAATTTCGTAATATAATCTGAATCTTTTTTCTATCGCCTCTTCAAGGTCTTTTGATTTCAATTCCATAATTTCATTTCTTTCTATTGCTGTTTCAAGGATTTTTCTACCTTCTGGGCTCAATCCTCTACCAATGTCATCAATACCTCCCAGGGAAGCAGCAACCGAACGAAATTTTAAAAGACCATTCTGAAATAAAAATTTTTCCATATCAAGATAAGTAAATTCAGGAATATTTGCACCCCACATTGAAGAACTTACAGAAGTGATGATAATGGGTTTTAAATTTAAGGTCTGGATTGCAGAAAGAACCGCGAGATTCAAGGCGGGAAAAGAGCCACTGAAAGAAACAGCGACAACTTCTCCATCATTCAAGTGGCATTTTTTGAATAACTCAATAATTACTGCGGAAATGTTGGGATTCGTTGTGGTTAGTTTAGCATTTAGATCACCGGGTTCGCTTGTAATTGGTGAATGCTCTAATCCAATCAATCCGGTTTGATTTGGGTCATTGATTGGATCTATTATCAAACCTTTTTTTAATTTTTCTTGTTTTATTTTTTCAAACAAAGCCTTTGTTAAACGGGCGCTCTCTATTTTTTCCTGGTAATATGGAGCATAATGTTTCGTTTTATAATAAAGTGTTAAGAATATGAATATTAAAGAAATAATTGTGACAGAGATAAGGATATAATTTGGTAATTTACCGCTCCTCAATTTTATGGCAATATTGCACCTCCAGTCAGGATTATCAATATCAGTCTTACAATCACCGCTGCAATTATCATTGTGCTGATTGTTTCTATAATGCCCTGTCTCTGCATCCAGTATGCGATCAGACCCGGAACAACAAATCCAATAGTTGTTATATCAAGTTTCAGCGTCTCAAGTGAAATTGAAGGGTATACTCTTGTCAGGTATCCAAGCAGATAACCGATGATAATGGATACTATTAGTAGTCTTCTGCCATAAAGTAAAATAAAACGGGATAAAAGATATAACAGAAGATAAGTTATTAATGCTATAACTACGGTGCTTATGACCATATCGGGTTTATGTAGATTCAGGGCGATATAGCCGGGAACAACAATACCGCCCGCAGCAAGGCCGATTGTCTCGGTTAGCAGGAGATTTAGCATCATCCCTAAGCCGACAGCGATGACAATCATTTCTGCTCCGCAATTCCGCGGGAGGGCGTGGATGGCAACACGGAATGCCGCGGATTACTTTTTTGAACAAAGTGCGCAATCAATCTTTCACCATATCCAACGATATTCCCAATCGCAAGTATCACTCCGTTATCATTGATAATTTCGCTTACTTTCTCATAAACCGATTCAACATCTCTATTGCCTAGGTCAATTAACTTTTCTCTGTCCATACCATTTTTTATTGCCGAGCGATATAAAATACGGGTCTCACCACCGGTTAAAAAATAATAGTCAGCCTTAATCTTTGTGCTGATAAGTATACCCAATTGGACCGAACGGTCAATACGGTCTGCCCGGCAATTGGCAAGAATATAAAAATTTTTTTCGGGTTTATTAATTCTTTCATATATAAAATAAGTAGAGTCCGGGTCATTTGCAGCAAGGGCATTATAAAGCAAAATATTTTTGCCCCCGATATTTAGTTCATATTTTTTTAATACACCAGAATCCGGGATATAATTATACATTTCAGCAAGGGCTTTTTCTTTTTTAATTCCTAAGTGGCTACACACATTTAAAACCAACGCTATATTTTCGCGATGTTCAAAATAAGGAAAAGGATGCAAGTCTTCATCTGTAACCTCATTCTCGTTACTAAGATAAATCTCAAGTCCGCGTTTTTTAGCCAGTTTCTCTAATAAGGGAAATAAAACTTTTTCACCGGTGAACACCTTTGCTTTTTGTGGTACTGCATTTATAAAATTTTTTGCAATGTCCTCTAAGGTGGGACCCATTACTTCAAGATGGTCAGCCCGCACATTTGTGATCACCACGATCTGAGGGGATATTATCTTACTTTCTTCAACCCATTGCAGGTCAGGTCTTAAAGACATATTTTCAAAAACAATGGCATCTACTTTTTCCTGGACTGCTTTTCTCGTTATGGATAGTTGTTCGTGTATATTGGCTCTACCCGGTCTTATTACTGGTTTTTCAACTTTGTTGTCAATCACAATCCTCGGTTTTGTCCCTGTTGTTTTGGCAAGGGTCTTATAACCTCCTGCCTTTAATGCCGCACCGAGCAGTCTTGTTACTGTGGATTTTCCTCTTGTCCCGTTGACGACAATGCGCAAAGGAATGGCATTTATGTTCCGGGTATGATTTACCCATTCAATTCTGCCGATTACAATAAATAGAATCAAAAGGGAAAATAAAAGAAATATACCGTAATCGAAAACCACACTTAAGTTTAGTCAGAAAAATGACAATGTCAATATTTATTATAGCGAGTAATAGGAAAGTATACTTACTATCCCGGCAAGGGCTGCGGTTTCGCTGCGCAGCCGATTGATACTGAAAGGAATAAACTTTACTTTATTGTTCAAAAATGTTTCTATTTCTTCAGGGGAAAAACCTCCTTCTGGACCGATCACTAAAAGAATATTCTGTACGCCGGGCATAACTTTATCTTTTCCATCTCGGTCGCCGACAACAACGAGGTCATAATTTGAAAATTCTTTTTGTATGTCTTTGACAAAGATTATCTCTGGTAGATAATATTGCTGGGATTGTAACATTGCTGATAGGGCAATCTTTTTGAAATGCTCGATTCTGGGCGGAGTTAAACTTCTAATCACAGAAAATTTTGATATAAAAAATATGAATTTGTTAACACCAAGTTCAGTTCCTTTTTCAATGATAAAATCAGTCCTGCCACTTTTTAATGGAACAATTCCGAGGTCAATATTTATTTTATTGCGTCTCGGTACTGTTCCTTCCTCCATAACTTTTATTACCATCGCATTGTGGAGTATTTGTTCAATAATTGCTTTATAACTTTTTCCTTTTCCATTTGTAAAATAAATTATTTCACCCGTTTTTTTCCTCAGAACATTTTTTATATGATGGAACTCAGGACCGGTAAACAGAATCTGGTTATTTTGAATCTGCTCGTCTCTTATAAAAAAAAGATTATGGGGTACATCATTCATAAGGTTAAATACGTTTTTTAATCAACGGTTCCCCTTCATATTTTTTAAGTTCATCAATAATTTTATTAAGATGGCGGTCTGAAGATTGTAGGGGTTTCAACCCTATTTCAACATAAAGGTCACCATAACCGCCATTTATCTTGGGCATTCCCTTACCTTTTAATTTTATTATTTCAGGTGCTCCACAGCCGCGGGGAATTTTCACAACATCTCGTGTGCCATTTAATCCTGGGATTTCAATTGTCCCGCCATTAATAAGGGTAGAATATGGAACAGATATTTTAATTAAAAGATCATCTCCATGCCGTTCAAAATATTCATGGGGTTTTTCTTCAAATTCTACAATTATATTTCCCTTGCCACCAGGTCCATAATGACCCTCTCCACGTAAGACTATGTATTGTCCGTTGCTCACACCGCGCGGAACTTTTATTTCTACGGTTCTTGAAATTTTTATCTTTCCGCTACCACCACACTTTGCACAAGGTGTCTTTACTATCTCGCCACTTCCCTGGCACCTATGGCAGGTTGAGACATTTGTGAATGTACCGAAAAAACTTCTTGTCTGAGTTCTTATCTGCCCCCTACCACCACACTGGGGGCAGGCAGTAAAATCAAATCCACCCTTTCCTGAACAGGCAGAACAATATTCATAACGATTTACCTTGAACTGTTTTTTGGCTGAATTTGCTATCTCTTCGAGTGAAACCTTTAATACAACCCTTATATCTCCACCCCGCTGTCGTGCTGTACTGGTTCTGGTTGTTGTGCCAAAAAAGTCTTCGAATATTGAACCACCAAATAGATTACCAAGAATATCCTGCAAATCATCAAAATGGGTAAAATCATCCCATGTAAATCCACCACCACGGAATGTTTGTGACACCCCATCGTGACCATAATTATCGTATAACTGTCTTTTTTGTGGATCCATTAAGACTTCATAGGCTTCTGATATCTCTTTGAATCGTTCTTCGGCTTCCTTTTTGTTATTGGGATTCATATCCGGATGCCATTTCTTTGCGAGTTCCCGATATGCCTTTTTTATCTCTTCAGGGCTTGCGTTTCTTGATACCCCGAGGATTTCGTAATAATCCTTTTTCATAATTTAATTAGAATAAATTCTGCCTGCTACCCAGGTGCCCTGATATCCTAATATTCTCTATTTGTTACCCTCGTCGTCAACTACCCGATAGTCCGCACCACCAGGTTGCCCTTCTTCAGGCTTGGGACCCTGTGGCGGGGGTTCAGAAGGACCGGTTTGTTGAGCTTTACTCGCTGCTTCACGATAAACCGCCTCTGAAAGTTTATAAACAGCCTGCTGTAAATCATCAATTGCCTGGTTGATAGCGTTAATATCAGTACCATCCTTTTTCTGTTTCAAAACTTCAAGTTTTTTGCCAATTTCACTCCGCTCTTCAAATGAAATCTTCTCACCGTAATCTTTAAGTGTTTTTTCCACACTGTATATGACTGAATCTGCTTTATTCCTTGCTTCAATCAATTCCCGTTGACGACGGTCCTCAGCCGCATGTTCTTCCGCTTCCTTCATCATTCTATCAATTTCCTCTTTTGACAGACCACTGGATGCGGTGATTCTTATTTTTTGCTCCTTGCCTGTTCCCAGATCCTTTGCCGAGACATGGAGAATGCCATCAGCATCAATATCAAAGGTCACCTCAATCTGCGGAATACCCCTTGGGGCTGGAGGGATGCCGTAAAGATCAAATTTGCCAAGGGTTCGGTTCTGACTTGCCATAGGCCTTTCGCCCTGTAAAACATGGACAGTCACGGCGGTCTGATTGTCTTCAGCAGTTGTAAATATCTGGGATTTTTTTGTAGGTATTGTGGTATTGCGTGGTATTATCGGTGTCATAACACCACCAAGGGTTTCAATACCAAGGGTGAGTGGTGTAACATCAAGTAATAGAATATCTTTTTTCTCACCAGAAAGAACCGCACCTTGAATTGCTGCACCTATTGCAACGACTTCATCAGGGTTGATACCTTTATGGGGTTCTTTACCAAAGAAATCTTTGACAATCTGCTGTATTCTCGGCATTCTTGTCTGGCCACCAACGAGTACGACTTCATTGATATCCTGAATAGTTAAGTTGGCATCAAGGAGTGCCTGTTTTATTGGGGGTATTGAACGCTGGAGCAAGTCTTCTACAAGACTTTCTAACTTTGCACGGGTAAGTTTCATTTCTAAGTGGAGTGGCGTGCGGTCTTTGTCAGAAGCGATGAATGGAAGACTGATGGTTGTTTCCATTACTGTTGATAGTTCACATTTTGCCTTTTCTGCTGCTTCTTTTAAGCGCTGTAATGCAGTAACATCTTTTCTCAAATCAATACCATGTTCGCGCATAAATTCATCAGCGATGTAGTGCATAATTCTTTCGTCAATATCATCCCCACCAAGATGGGTGTCACCATTTGTAGAAAGGACTTCAAATACACCTTCACCAATCTCAAGAATGGAAATATCAAATGTTCCACCACCGAAATCGTATACTGCAATTTTTTCGTGTTTCTTTTTGTCGAGTCCGTAAGCCAACGAAGAGGCAGTGGGTTCGTTGATTATCCTTAGAACTTCAAGCCCCGCAATGCTACCAGCATCCTTTGTTGCCTGTCGCTGCGAATCATTGAAATATGCAGGAACAGTTATTACTGCCTTTGTTACTTTTTCTCCAAGGTATGACTCCGCAGCCTGTTTTAGATATTGCAGTATCATAGCCGAAATCTCGGGTGGTGAATATTGCTTACCCATTACTTCAACCCAGGCATCACCATTGGAATGTTCCACAACTTTGTAGGGAACGCGTGCTATCTCCTGTGGAACCTCGGAATAACGACGGCCCATAAATCTCTTTATTGAATATACCGTATTCTGTGGATTGGTAATTGCCTGTCTTTTTGCGAGTGGTCCTACGAGTCTTTCACCAGTCTTAGTAAATGCAACAACTGATGGTGTAGTCCTACCACCCTCAGGGTTGGGAATCACTACTGGTTGCCCACCCTCTAAAACTGCAACACAAGAATTAGTTGTTCCTAAATCAATCCCGATTATCTTGGACATTTTCTTGACCTCCTTTTTCATCAGGTTTAGAAACCAGGACCTTTGCCGGTTTTATCACCCGGTCTCCAACTTTATAACCCTTGCTAATTTCTTCTATAATTGTATTCTCTGGATGGTCGTTTGTGGCAATCACACCGACCGCTTCATGCAGCGTCGGGTCAAATTGTTCGCCCAATCCAGAGTATTCAATCAAACCCATTGATTTTAAAATTTCTCTTAATTGCCTCTCAATAATTTCAACGCCTTTAAAGAAACTTTCAAAATTTGGATTCAATTCTGCCCCCGCAAGTGCGCGATCAAAATTATCAAGCACCGGTAGAATCTTGGAAAGAAAATCAATTTTAGCATACTTTTTAAATTCCGCAAACTCATTCTCCATTCGCTTACGATAATTATCCCAATCAGCAAGAGCACGCAGGTAGTTGTCACGAAGTTCCTTCACTTCAGCCTCTTTTTTTTCCAGTTCCTCTTTCATTAAACTGACAGGTCCTTTTTTCACCATTTTAAAAATTCTCCTTTTTCCAAAATTTAGACAGCCCCTATTAAAAGAGGTTTAGCAACAGGTACATTATTTTCCGACAAGCAGTCTTTCTGATAAAATCTCTGGTAGTCCGGCTTCTAATATTTTTTGCCCCGCGAGTGGTATATTATATTCTATTCTGACAAATTCAATACTATTTTTATTTCCATCATATATTACATAGCTCGCACGCGGGTCAAGGTCGCGGGGTTGTCCTACACTTCCTACATTAATTATATACCTCCGCTTTTTTATAATCGGGAATGGATTTTCGTGGAGAAAATCCGTGTATCCATTATCATCCTGAAAAACTGCGCTCGGAATATGCGAATGTCCAATAAAACATATCTGTTCAGTAAAGAAATTGAATTGCTTTTCAAATTCATCAAGATTGAAAAGATAGTGCCATTCCTCTGGATTTTCCGGGGTAGAATGCACCAGAAGTAAATTATCAATTTTTTGTGTAAGAGGTAGTTCCCGCAATTTCTTATAGTATTCTGGTTTGATATGTTCTTTAGTCCATTTTACTGCGGTAGCCGCTACTTTATTAAAATTTGATGTATCTGTTTTATCGGTAGTTGCCCAGTCATGATTACCTGCAATTATCACATCAGATTCTTTAAAGCATATATCTGCACATTCATTAGGATTTGCACCATAGCCGACAACATCGCCAAGGCAAAATATATTTTTTATTCTTCTCTTTTTTATGTCTTTGATGACTGCCTGAACGGCTTCCAAGTTTGAATGTATATCACTTATTATTGCTGCTTTCATTTTTATTTTTCTTTACTTTTTTCGCAATGGCATCAAGAATGCCATTTACAAATTTATTTGATTCGTCGGTGCCAAACTTTTTGGCGAGTTCAATCGCTTCATTTATTGATACTTCAAAAGGAATATCATCAAAAAAAAGAAATTCACAGATTCCCATTCTCAATATTAATTTATCAATCGTTCCAATCCTTTCAAATTCCCAGTTCTGCAAAGTACCTCTTATATAATCATCTATTTTACTATTATTCTCTATGGTAAGCATAGCCAGTGCTGTAGCAAATTTTTTGTCCTCATTATGATATTTTTTTTTACCAAAAATTTCATTTATAACCTTTTGTGTTTCATCCCTTCCACTTTCGTGTGCATAAAGAATTTTTAGTGCGAGTTCACGCGCTAACCTGCGGCTCATTATTCCACTTCAGCATAAAGATTTACGAGTTCAAGGCCTGTTAACGCTGCATCCCATCCTTTATTACCCATCTTTGTTCCAGCCCGCTCAATTGCCTGGTCGGTTGAGTCAGCAGTAATTATGCCATACACTACCGGGGGCCCTGATTCAAGATTCAACTGGGCTATTCCTTTGGTCACTTCACTTGCGATATAGTCAAAATGCGGTGTATCGCCTCGTATCACTGCACCAAGGCATATTATGCAATCAATCTTTTTGTTACGCAATCTCTTTACCAATCCAGGGATTTCAAAACTTCCCGGAACCCAGTAGATACTGATATCCTTTTCATTTACATTATGTCTCAACAGGCAGTCAATTGCACCATCAAGAAGTTTGCGCGAGATGAACTCATTAAACCGGGATACGACAATGGCGAATTTTTTACCAGTGCCTATGAGATTTCCTCTAATTTCTTTCATATACTGCCTCCTTTAAGATTGGGAGCATTTATTACAGCATCAGGTATTAAATGCCCAAGCTTTCTTCTTTTTGTTCTCAAATAATTTATATTGCATTTATTTGGTGCAAATATTGGAATCTGTTCTACTACTTTTAGTCCATAGCCTTCAAGCCCTATTATCTTTTTGGGGTTATTGGTTAATAGTTTGACTGTGGAGAGACCGAGGTCGGCAAGTATCTGGGCACCGATACCATAATCCCTTAAATCCGGTGGAAAACCGAGCTTGATATTTGCTTCCACTGTATCCAATCCCTTATCCTGTAAATGATATGCCTTTAATTTATTTACCAGACCAATACCCCTTCCTTCCTGCCTCATATAAAGAAATACCCCCAATTTATTTTGTGCAATCATCTTGAGTGCCTTATCAAGCTGATCTCCACAATCACATCTTAACGAATGGAATACATCACCGGTTAGACACTGTGAATGAACCCTGACAAGGACTTCTTTTTTCCCATACACATTACCCATCACAAGGGCAATATGGTGTTCAAAGTTTATTTTATCTTCATATAACAAAAGTCTGAAATCTCCGTACTTGGTCGGAAATTTTGTCTCAAGTATCTTTTCTATAAGTTTTTCTCTTCTCCGGCGATATTCAATCAGGTCTTTTATTGTGATGATTGCAAGATTAAACCTTTTCGCAATTTTTTTCAGTTTGGGTAATTTTGCCATTCTCCCATCGCTATCCATTATTTCACATAAAACACCGCCCGGATAAAGCCCGGCAAGTTTGGATAGATCTATGCTCGCTTCGGTATGTCCTGCGCGCCTTAATACCCCACCTTCCATTGCCCTTAACGGAAATATATGACCAGGGCGGGCAAGGTCTTCAGGTTTTGTATCTTTGTTAATGAGTGCCTTTATTGTTTTTGCACGATCAAAGGCAGATATTCCGGTTGTGGTTCCTATTTTATAATCAACGCTCACGGCAAAAGGAGTTTGAAATTTTGCGGTATTATTATTTACCATTATTGGGATATCAAGCTGCTCAAGGCGTTCGGCAGGAAGCGCAACACAAATGAGCCCACGCCCATACTGGGCCATAAAATTCACGAGTTTGGGGGTAATTTTTTCTGCGGCAGCAATAAAATCGCCTTCATTTTCACGATTTTCATCATCAACAACGATTACAGGTTTACCTTTTTTTATCTCTCTTATTGCTTTTTCAATCGTATCAAGCATACAAATATTTTATTGAAAATTCTGTAAAAGTCAACAAAAATGTTTATTAGGGGATTATACTCTAATTTGAGCGAGGGAAGAGACATTAGCATTTAAATGTAGTTGTTGAGTTAGCTTAACATTTACAGAGTAGACTCTACGACTATATTTCAAACATTTGTAGTGGTCGAGCTTGCTCGACTTTAAGACCCTACGCAATTTGAAGGTTGTGGCTACCAGAAATTTTTATGGGCACGATATTCCTGTTCCGATGCTTCCGGGTGAGCGCAAGGCTAAAGCCTTGCCCTGCATTTAGTTGTAAACCCAATATAGAAGGGATAAGAGAATTTTTAGTATTTTTAATACCCAGCCGAGGGTTTACCGGTCTTACTTTCTAAGAGTTTGAGGAAGGATTTTTATAATTTTGGATTTTCCTTATACTTCAGGAATGTTATCAATCTGTTTTAGAATGGTCTTCTGACAGATTGATTTTAGGGTGTCAAAGACTCCAATCCCCCTTATGGCGACGGCCTCAAAATAGGTATAACCATCCCTGTTGATATAAATCTGTAGGTCTCCGATGGGCATTATATTGGGCAGGTCCCTTTTATTATACTGGATTACCATTGGTATATCCTTTAAATCCAGACCATAGGACTGTAAGTTATCTTTAAGGTTATTAAAACTCTCTATATTCTCTTCCAATCTTTCCTCTTGAGAATCAACGACAAAAACGAGCCCATCAACACCCCTTAATACGAGTTTCCTTGAGACATTATAATAAACCTGCCCCGGCACCGTAAATAAATGAAATCTTAGTTTCCATCCCTTTACACTCCCCATGTCAAGGGGTAATAAGTCAAAGAACAGGGTCTGGTCAAGTTCTGTTGCCAAACTCATCATCCTTCCTTTTCTTTCCTGGGGGAATGCTGCATATATTGAGCGCAGATTCGTTGTCTTACCGCATAGTCCGGTGCCATAATAGACAATCTTCAGGTTCAACTCTTTTAAGTTATAATTTAGGTTTGCCATAATCCTATCTCAATAATATTCAACCTGTTATCTATTGTATATAAATCAATGCCATCAGTCAATAGTGGAGAGGGATTACCTTCACCAAAAGGCAACAACGGCTCAAGGAGTTTTATTTTAGATTTATCAATGATTGCCTCCGGTTCCATCTTTTTTTTGTTTTCTATTGTGGGCTCCGGTAGCATTTTTGTAGCATAATCAACAAATTTATCAAGAAATTTTTCAAACATTGAAAAACCTGCTGCCCTTCTGTGACCGCCAAAGTCAATAAAAAGTTCCTTTGATCTATTCAGAAATTCAAAAAGATTGATATCGTAAGAGCGCAATTCTGCATAACATTTCCCTTCTTTTATTATCATTGCTACTGCAGTCTTATGGAAATTGTCGCGCAATTTTGAAACCACTGCACCAAGGTTATTTATCTTTGTTTTTTGCTTTTCATTTATTGCTTCATAAGGAATTACCGATATAACAATATTCGGATAGACCTTTGCAACATTTAAAGCAATCTGGAATAGATATTCAATGTTTTCTTTTCTCGCATTTTCTATTGATTTCAACTTTTCAACGACTTTTAAAAAATCAGGTGAAATAAAAAAATCAATGCCCAGTTGCGAATCTTCCAATGCCGCAGATTGTAATAGTGGAATTATCTCATTAAAAATGTATGGAATATTAATTGAGTTATCAGTTAAAAAATGTCTTGCCCAGGGTTTATCTATTTCCCTGAATGCCTTTAGACCTTCATAACAAATAATGCGGTTTTCATCAAGCGGCATAACCCTGTCTGCAAGTGTTCCAATCATTGCTATGGCAGTGAATTCTTTTTTCAGTTTGAAAAAATCCCGGTCATTGATCCCGAATGCAGTTTTATAAATCATCTGACATAATTTAAGTGTTACACCAACACCGGCGAGTTCACGGAATGGATATTTAGAATCTTTTCGTTTTGGATCTACCGCAGGAACAAGAAATTCATTAAAGTCAGTTTCGTGGTGGTCGCATATAACCAGTCTTAATCCCAGTTCACGGGCAACCTCAAAATTTTTTGGATTGCTTATGCCAAAATCAACAGTGACAAGGATTTTCACACCCTTTTCAATATACTCTTTTAATACCTCAGGGTTTAAAACATATCCATCCTTTTCACGATTGATTGGATATATAAATATATAAGGACTTCCTTTGCGCCGTATGTCTAAAAGTGTTTGGTAAAGGAGCGTTGCGGAAGTATATCCATCCGGGTCATCATGGGTGTAGATGAGAATGTTCTCATTATTTTTAATCCCTTCTATTAATATTTCAACTGCCTTTTGTATATCAGGTAATTCTAAGGGATTCTTTAAATGGTCTATTTCAGGATACAAAAATTTTTTTGCTTCATTATAATCAGGAAATCTTTTGCTGATTATACAGGCAAGTTCATAGGGAATGTTGAATGCATTTGCATATCTCTGAATCAGAATATCATCCATTGTCTTCATTAAACTTGCCTTTGATAAAATTTATTATCTCGTTGCGCTCTTCGGGCAATAATAGAAATATCCCACGGAAGTTATTTAAGAATGTTTTATGGGTAAAGGGACTCAAAAGAATTCCGTTTTTTCCAATATAATATTTTTTGAATTCCTTGAGTTTTCTTTTATTGGTGGAGAATATTGTCTTTACGATTACTTCTTCATCAGTGATTTCGTAAGTTGTCGGAAAATAATAAGAATTTAAAGAAGCAATGAGAAAGATTAAACCGAGCAATGCCCAGTACAGGTTATAAAAAATAGCGATGAGGGAGAGAAAAATAATTATAAATGCCGTGCTCAGGATTGTCTTTGTGATATTTTTCTTTGCCGGATGTACTTGCCATTTCATTATTAATTAAAAATGGGCCCGGTAGGACTTGAACCCACGACCCGCTGATTATGAGTCAGCTGCTCTAACCACCTGAGCTACGGGCCCCTTGTTAGTCTAATTTTTCATATAACTGAAATATATTATATATAAAATTCAGGAAGTGTCAATATATCGCATTGTTGAGTTCTTTCCACTTTTGTTTAAAGGATTTTTAGTGCTTAAACGACCGATTGAAATCTAATGGCTAAGCTTACCGGGCTTTTAGATATCTGCAGACCAAGGTCTGCTACTACAATTCTTACGAACGATGACAAAAGGCATTTCGTAAACGTGAAATGAATCATGGTTTTTGAAATTGGGTAAAGAGGTGAGCCTAAATATTGGTAATTAGGGTTTGGTGTTTAAAAAATGTGGCCCCATTAGAATTCCCTGCTGTATCTTTAGCCCGTAGGAGGGAGTACGGGTTTTTTAATAGGATACAGCGGTTCTAACAGAGCCAATATATTATACTCAAAATTTAAAAAAAGTCAAACATTGACAAAACTAAACTTTTGACTATAATAGTAAGTCTAAAGGGCGAATAGCTCAGATGGTGAGAGCGTCTGCCTTACAAGCAGAAGGTCACCCGTTCAAATCGGGTTTCGCCCAGATTAATATTTTTATCAAGGTTAGGGGATTTTTATAATAAAATTGAAAGAAAGGAGGTATGCTTATGACAATAAAACCACTCCATGACCATATCCTTGTGGAAAGGATTGAAGAGGAAGTAAAAAAGGGTGGGATAATAATCCCTGATACGGCTAAGGAAAAGCCCCAGCAGGGCAAGGTGATTGAAGTTGGTGATGGCCGTAGGGATGAAAAAGGAAATCGTATTCCTATGGATGTTAAGAAGGGTGATATCATACTCTTCGGTAAGTATGCGGGCTCTGAGGTGAAGATTGAGGATAAGGAATATTTGATAATTCGTGAAGATGATGTATTAGGTATTATTCAGAAGTAAAGAAAGGAGCGTGAAATATGGCAGGAAAAATTATTAAATTTGATGAAGAGGCAAGAAGGTCTATTTTAAGAGGCGTGCAAATATTAGCCAATGCGGTCAAGGTCACTTTGGGTCCCAAAGGTCGCAATGTTATCCTGGAGAAAAAATTTGGTGCCCCAACGATTACTAAAGATGGTGTGACGGTTGCAAAAGAGATTGACCTTGAAGATAAATTTGAGAATGTTGGTGCCCAGATGGTGAAAGAGGTTGCTTCCAAAACTTCTGATGTTGCAGGAGACGGGACTACGACCGCAACAATACTTGCGGAAATGATTTATCGTGAAGGTTTGAAGACCGTGACTGCGGGTGCCAATGCTATGGAAATTAAAAAGGGTATTGATAAGGCAGTTGAGACCGTGGTTGAATCATTAAAGAAACTTTCAACGCCAATAAAAGGAACAACCGAGATATATCAGGTTGCAACGATTTCTGCTAATAATGACGAGGTGATCGGGAAAAAGATTGCAGAGGCGATGGATAAGGTCGGTAAGGACGGGGTGATAACGGTGGAGGAAGCAAAGGGCCTTGAGACCACCGTGGATATTGTTGAAGGTATGCAGTTTGACCGCGGATATTTATCTCCTTATTTTATAACCAATCCAGAACGTATGGAATGCATATTGGAAGATACATATATATTATTATATGAAAAGAAGATCAGCGCAATGAAAGACCTTCTTCCAATTCTTGAGAAGGTTGCTCAGAAAGGAAGACCGATACTTATTGTTGCCGAAGAGGTTGAGGGTGAAGCACTCGCAACACTCGTTGTAAATAAGATTCGTGGGACTCTGCAGTGCTGTGCCGTTAAAGCACCTGGATATGGTGATAGGAGAAGGGCGATGCTTGAGGATATTGCAATACTGACAGGTGGAAAATTGATTTCTGAGGATATAGGCATAAAACTTGAAAATGTGCAGATCTCTGATTTAGGACAGGCAAAACGTGTTGTCATTGATAAAGAAAATACTACAATTGTTGAAGGTGCTGGTAAAAAATCTGATATCCAGGCACGCATCAATCAGATCAGAAATGAAATTCAGGAGACCAAGAGCGATTATGACCGTGAGAAACTTCAGGAACGACTGGCAAAACTATCGGGTGGTGTTGCAGTACTGAATGTGGGTGCCGCGACCGAAGTTGAAATGAAAGAAAAGAAGGCAAGGGTTGAGGATGCGCTACATGCTACTAAGGCAGCAGCCGAAGAAGGTATCGTCCCGGGTGGTGGTGTTGCTTTAATTCGTTGTATCCCGGAACTTGAGAAATTGAAATTGCCGGGTGATCAGCAGATTGGTGTTGAGATTGTAAAAAGGGCACTTGAGGAACCAGCAAGACAACTTGCCGAGAATGCGGGTAAAGAAGGTTCGGTTATCGTTGAACAGATAAAGAAGGAAAAAGGAAATATCGGGTTTAATTTGCTCAACGAGAAATTTGAGGATCTGGTTGAGGCAGGAATCATTGATCCTACCAAGGTCGTCAGAACTGCATTACAAAATGCGGCAAGCATTGCATCGCTACTCGTCACTACTGAAGCAGTTGTTGTTGAAAAACCTGAGGAAGAGAAGACTCCACCTGCACCGCCCGGCGGATACGGTGAGTATTAAAGAATAGGTTAAGGGTTGGGGTTGGGATGCTGGAAATCGATAAAATGACCAGCATCTAAACCCTAACCCAAAGAGAATCCATAATTATGCCCACCTACGAATACGAATGTAATAACTGCAAATACCTGTTTGAAATATTCCAGGGTATTAATGAACCAAAGATTGAAAAATGTCCAAAATGTGGGGGGTGTGTGAGAAGGTTGATATCCGGTGGTGCAGGTTTGATTTTCAAGGGGAGTGGTTTTTATATAACTGATTATAAAAAGACGAGCCTGCCCAAAGAAGAGAAAAAATCTGAATTGAAAAAACCCGAAGAAAAGCCGGCAATAACCCACAAAAAAGATAAATAAAGATCTGAATATGTTTAGTATCGGAAAGTTTCTTATAATATTAGGCATTATTTTTATTGTTATGGGTTTTTTATTTTTAATTTCTCAAAAGGTTTCCATTTTCAGATTGCCTGGAGATATTGTCATAAAAAAAGACAATTTTATTTTCTATTTTCCGATTGTATCAAGCATTGTTTTATCAATAGTTTTAACCATAATTCTCAACCTGATTTTTCGGAAATAGAATTTTAGAAATTAATGCATTTCTCTCTTGACTTTTTTTAGAAAATAATTATAATAAAAGTCTATGTTTATGAATATAATTTATAGAAAGGGCTTTGAATATAATTTATTGTTAGGAGGCATCGGTGGTTGATCCAATTGCTGATATGTTTTCTATTATCAGGAATGGCTGTCGTGCCAATAAGACAGAAGTTATTGTGCCGTATTCAAAATTGCATGTGGAGCTCTTGCGGATATTGCTTGAAGAAGGGTTTATAAATAACTTTACGGTTGATTCGGAACGGAAACCGCGCAAGATAACGGTAATGTTGAAGTATTCAAAAGAAGGTGAATCTGTGATCCGTGACATCCAGAGGGTATCCCGTTGCTCACGACGGGTATATGTTTCAAAAGATGAGATTCCCACGGTTTTAAACGGATTGGGTATTGCGATTTTGACCACTTCAAAGGGCGTGATGACTGACCGTGAGGCGAGACGCAAAAAAATCGGTGGTGAAGTCATAGGCTATGTTTATTAATTAAAAAGGAGTGATTATGGCTAAACTCAGAACCAAACCAATTGTAATTCCTGATAAGGTACAGATAGAAGTAAATGGGCAGGAAGTAAAGGTAAAGGGACCGCTTGGTGAACTGAAGATGATTGCCTCAGCTCATGTTCAACTTGAATTGAAGGACAAATCAATAAGGGTTATAGCGAAAGATGAATCAAAATTTACCCAGGGTATACAGGGAACAACGCGGACCCTAATTCTTAATATGATAAAAGGTGTGACTGAGGGTTATTCAAAGACGCTTATTATTCAAGGAACGGGATATCGTGCTCAACCAACGAGCGGAGGCATCCAGCTATTTTTGGGTTTTACAAAACCTGTAACTGTTCAACTTCCACCAGAGATAAAGTTTGAGATGCAAACGGTTAAGAGTGCAGACAAAGGAGAACTAACCCATATTACATTGAAGAGTATTGATAAACAATTACTTGGTGATTTTGCCGCAAAGATAAAAAGAATCCGCCCACCAGATCCCTATAAACATAAAGGGATAAGATACGCAGATGAAGTATTGCGCAAGAAGGTGGGCAAACGAGCAGTTGGTCAGACTGCATAGCAGGTGAAAAGGTATGAAATTAACAAGCAGGTTAAGAAGGCATAAGAGAATAAGAAAAAAGATCGTAGGTTCTCAAAACAGGCCGAGGCTTTGCGTTTTCAGGAGCAATAGGCATATATACGCCCAGATAATTGATGATACAAGGGGTATTGTTTTATGTGGGGTGTCATCTGAAGTTGGAGAATTTAAGGGCAAGAAAAAAACAGAGATTGCCCTTGAAATAGGTAAAAAGATAGGTGAGATTGCAAAGTCAAAGGGGATAGAGCTCGTCTGTTTTGACCGTGGAGGTTACAAATATCACGGTCGGGTCAGGGCACTTGCTGAAGGCGCAAGGCAGGCTGGATTAAAGTTTTAGGGGGAATATTAAATGCAGGAAAATAATGTTGAACTAATTGAAAGGCTCGTTGAATTAAAGAGAGTATCAAAGGTGATAAAGGGTGGTAAGCGGTTGAAACTTTATGCCTGTGTTGTTGTGGGGGATGGCGCAGGGAAGGTTGGTATCGGACATGCTAAATCAGCAGAAGTGGCACCGGCAATAAAGAAAGCAACAGAGATAGCAAAGAAGAATATGGTTAAAATTGATGTTGTTGAAGGAACAATTCTGCACCCGGTTTCGGGTAAATTTTCGGCAAGTAAGGTGATATTAAAACCAGCCCTACCGGGTAGTGGTATTATCGCTTCAAATGCGGTAAGGGCTGTTTGTCAGGCCGCAGGGATAAGGGATATTCTTTCCAAGGCAATTGGTTCAAGGAATTCGACTAATCTTGCAATGGCAACAATAAAGGCACTCAAATCCATTAGATCGCTTCAGACGGTTGCTGAATTAAGAAATAAACCAGTTGATTATTTTTTAAGGAAGAGATATGAAAAAGATAAAAGTGATATTGAAAAAGAGTCCAATTGATAAGGTAAAAAAACATAAACTGACCCTCAAAGCACTTGGATTGAGAAGAATTGGACAATCAAGAATTTTGCCCGACAACAAGGCTGTGAGGGGGATGATTGAGAAAATTTCATATATGGTTGAAGTAGAGGAGAATGTCCAATGAAACTCAGTGAAATCAGGCCCAAAATTGGGACTACCCACAAAAAGAAACGAAGAGGATGCGGTCCTGGTTCAGGCCATGGAAAGACTTCTTGCAGGGGGCATAAAGGTCATAAAGCGCGTTCAGGGTATCGGGTGAAGATGGGATTTGAAGGCGGCCAGATGCCGTTGACGAGAAGAATCCCCAAGCGTGGTTTTAAAAATTATACAAAGAAGGAATTTGAAATTATAAATCTATACCAATTAGCCAAATTTGCACCCAATACTGAAATTACACCAGAATTTTTGAAAAGTAAGGGTCTAATAAAAGGTGATTTGAAATTAAAAATCCTGAGTCAGGGGAATGTTGATAAACCTTTATTTGTGAAGGCACACGCAATTTCTAAGAAGGCAGAAGAAAAGATTATTTCCGCTGGTGGTAAGGTGGAGTTGGTTCTATGATTTCCACATTTCAGAATATTTTCAAGGTTCCCGATTTAAAGAAAAAACTTCTTTTCACCCTTGTAGCAGTAATCATATACAGGCTTGGTGCACATATACCACTTCCGGGTATAAATGCACAGGCGCTCGGTTTATTGATGCAACAATTAAAACAACAGGGTTCATTATTTGGAATGTATGATATCTTTGTGGGTGGTGCTTTGTCAAGGGCTGCAATACTTTTTTTGGGCGTTATGCCTTATATTTCAGCATCCATTATATTCCAGTTGCTCGGTTCGGTATTTCCGCAGATTGAAAAAATGCAAAGGGATCAGGCAGGCCGAAGAAAGATAACCCAATATACGAGATACCTGACAGTAGGACTTGCAGCATTTCAGGCATTCGGCATCGCCGCTTATCTCGAGATGCAGAAATTCAACACTGCTACCGGTGTGGTGCCAATTGTTTATGAACCGGGCTGGGTCTTTCGGCTTTCTTCGGTATTGACCCTGACCTGTGGTGCAATATTCGCAATGTGGATTGGCGAACAAATCACAGAAAAGGGGATAGGTAATGGAATTTCATTTTTGATATTTATTGGTTGTCTTGAAGAATATCCAATTTACTTTTTAAGAACCGCTCAGCTCGTGGCAACCCAGGGACTTTCTATCTTTAATCTTCTTATTGTTATTGTAATAATGATTTTGATAGTTGCCGCAGTGATTGTTATGACCCAGGCAACGAGGCGCATTCCGGTGCAATATCCAAAAAGGGTTATTGGAAGAAGGATGTACGGTGGGCAATCAACATTTTTACCATTGCGGGTGAACACTGCCGGTGTTATTCCTATCATTTTTGCCCAGTCGCTTGTAGTATTTCCAAGTACAGTGGCAGCGTATGTTCCGAATTTAAAATATTTAGCCGAAATGTTCAGACCGGGTCATTGGGCATATGATATTATATTTTTTATCTTGATCGTATTTTTTACTTATTTTTATACATCAATAGTATTCAATCCGACAGAACTCGCTGAGAATATGAAACGGTATGGCGGTTTTATTCCGGGTATAAGGCCCGGGCAGAAGACCGCTGATTATGTGGATGGGGTTCTGTCACGGGTTACATTGCCGGGGGCTCTATTCCTTGGTTTCATTGCCCTTGTTCCTTGGTATTTGATAAACTATCTCAAGGTCCCTTTTTATTTTGGCGGAACAACGCTGCTGATTATTGTTGGTGTGGCCCTTGATACGGTCCAGCAGATTGAATCCCAACTGCTGATGTATCATTATGAAGGTTTTATGAAAAAGGGAAGGATAAAGGGACGTCGTTGATGATATTTCTCTTTGGACCTCCAGGGGTTGGTAAAGGAACCCAGGCAGACCTTCTTGTTGAAAGATACAACTTTAAAAAATTCTCCATGGGTGATGTTTTGAGAGAAGAGGTTGCAATTGGTAGTCCCATAGGAAAGAAGGTTGAAGAGTATATGAAGAATGGAGTTCTTGCCCCTGATGATATCGTTTTTGAGATCGTAGAAGATTTTGTGATTGAAAATCTAAACGATAGAATATTATTTGATGGATTTCCAAGAAATCTAAATCAGGCAATTGAGTTAGAGAAACTGCTTGCCCGCCATAACAGAAAAATCGCACTTGCGATTGAACTCCAGGTATCAAAAGAAGAACTGATAAAGAGAATTCTTGGTCGTCTATATTGTCCTAAATGTGGTGCTGTTTATAACGAAGTTACAAATCCACCGAAGATTCCCGGGACTTGCAATGAATGTGGTACCCATCTTGAAAAAAGAAAAGACGATAATCTTGAAGTCATCAATAACCGACTTAAGGTCTATGAAGATTTAACCCGTCCACTCAGTGACTACTACAAATCTCTTGGTGTCCTTGTATCTATTGATGCGTCAGGGACCAAAGAGGATGTTTACAAAAGAATATCTCAGGTTCTTGATGGCTATATTAAATGAAGAAGGGATAAGAAATGTTATTCTTGCGGGAGAGATCATCAACAAAATCTTTAGGAGAATTGAAAAGATGGATTTAAGGGGTATGAAGACGAAAGAATTAGATGATTTGATACACAATTTAATAATTGAACATAATGGATATCCTGCCTTTTTAAATTATCGTGGATTTCCCAGGAGTTCCTGTATATCTTTGAATGATGAGGTTGTCCATGGCATCCCTGATGATAGGGTGATTAAAGATGGTGACCTGGTGAAGATTGATATTGGGGTAGTTTACGGTGGATATATCGCGGATGCGGCAAGGACATATGTATCAGGAACGGTTTCAGAAGATGTTTTAAAATTTGTTAAATTGACCAAAGAGGCATTGAAAAAAGGTATTGAAAAGGCAAAACCGGGTAATCATGTCTCAGATATATCACAGGCGATACAGGAACTTGTTGAAGATAATGGATACAGCGTGGTGAGGGAACTTACTGGACATGGTGTTGGCAAGACGCTACATGAAGAGCCGATGATACCGAATTTTGTTTCCAGTGGACCGGATCCGGAACTTATTCCGGGTATGGCACTGGCGATTGAGCCGATGACAAATATGGGCAGATATGAAGTAAAGACTTTAACTAATGGCTGGACTGTGTCAACAAGGGATGGTTCGTTATCGTGCCATTTTGAGGATACAATAATAATCTTAAAAAAAGGTAGTTTAAATGCAACGAGGGTAGTGGAGAACTGAGATGGCAAGAAAGGATTTGATACAGACCGAGGGAACGATAATTGAGACATTACCGAATGCAATGTTTCGTGTTGAACTTGATAACGGACATAAAGTTCTGGCGCATGTTTCTGGAAAGATGAGAATGAGCTACATAAAGATTCTTCCAGGGGATAGGGTTTTGCTTGAATTGTCACCCTATGACCTATCAAGGGGTAGGATTGTCTGGCGCTATAAATAAAAAAATATTGACTTTTTTAAAAAATTTGATAAACTATCTGTTTAAGGAGTAAAATTGAAAGTGAAATCATCAATAAAGAAGAGATGCATAAAGTGTCGGGTCATTAAAAGAAAGGGTGTGGTCAGGATTATCTGTAAGGATCCCCGGCACAAACAAAGACAGGGTTAATATTTTAGATAAGGAGGTTTATGCCGAGAATTGCTGGTGTTGATTTGCCTTTGAACAAAAAAGTGGAGTATGGTTTGACGGCGATTTATGGGATTGGTATCCCAACCGCCCAGCAGATTGTTCTGCAATGTGGTATTGATCGTTCAAAAAAGATAAAGGATCTTACTGAAGAAGAAGTTACAAAGATCAGAAAGATGATTGAATCTGAATATAAGGTTGAAGGTGCGCTGAGAGCAGATATTGCAGCAAATATAAAGAGGTTGATTGATATTGGTTGCTATCGTGGAACGAGACATAAGATTGGACTTCCAGTTAGAGGACAGAGGACACGGACGAATGCCCGAACGCGTAAAGGTAAGAGAAAGACTGTTGCAGTTAGTAAAGGTGTAGGAGAGAAGAAATGAAAAAGAAACCAGTTAGGAAAAAGAAGACGCAAAAGGCAGAGTTAACTGGTATTGCTAATATCTTTGCCAGTTTCAATAATACAATTGTTACGATTTGTGATAATCAAGGTAATACTTTATGCTGGTCGAGTGCCGGAAGGGTTGGTTTTAAAGGAACTAAAAAGGGTACTGCCTACGCCGCACAGCAATGTGCTACTGCAGTCGCAAAGGATGCACTGGCAATGGGCATAAAAAAGATTGAAGTACGAATCAAAGGTCCGGGACCGGGTCGTGAGGCAGCGGTGAGAACTTTACAGACAGTTGGTCTGACGATAACGGCAATCAAGGATGTGACACCGTTACCTCATAATGGCTGCCGTCCACCAAGAAGAAGGAGGGTATAAGTGGCAAGATATATTGGGGCGAAATGCAAGATTTGCAGACGTGAAGGTGAAAAGTTGTTTTTGAGAGGAAGCAGATGTTATACTGATAAATGTTCATTTACCAGAAGAGGGTATCCACCTGGACAACATGGAAAGGCAGGAAGAAGGAAATTGACATCTTATGCTACACAATTAAGGGAAAAACAAAAAGTAAAGTCTATTTATGGGATACTGGAGGCACAATTCAGAAGATTTTTCCAGGAGGCGGTAAGGATGCCTGGTGCTACCGGTGAAAATCTTCTGATACTTCTTGAAAGAAGGCTTGACAATGTTATATATCAACTTGGTTTTGCTTCATCAAGAACTCAGGCAAGACAACTTGTTAAACATGGTCATATTTTGATTGATGGTAAAAAAGTTGATATTCCAAGTTATCTTGTAAAACCAAATCAGGTGATTTCCCTGAGTGAACAAATGCGAAAAAATCCATTTGTTAAAAGGGCATTGGAAGAAAGGGATCCTGAGAAAATAACGGGCTGGCTAAAACTTAACAAGGAAAATATGACCGGTACGATCCTCAGATTACCAAAAAGAGAAGATATCACAATACCTTTACAGGAAAATCTAATAGTTGAGTTATATTCTAAATAAGGAGTAATATGGTATTGAAACCAATTGTAATGCCCAAAGGCATTGAAATTGATAAAGAGACAGTATCCGAAGTGTTTACGAGGTTTACAATTTCACCTCTGGAGAGGGGGTATGGTGTAACGCTGGGGAATGCAATGCGTCGTGTGCTTTTGTCTTCAATACAGGGTGCCGCTATTACAAATATCAGGATATCAAATGTTACCCAAGAATTTTCAACCATCCCCGGTGTATATGAAGATGTTGTTGAAATAATCTTGAATCTAAAGAAAATACGGGTAAAATTGTTCGGTAGCGAGCCCGCAACACTTGTTTTAAAGGTAAAAGGAAAGAAAGATTATTTTGCTGAGGATATTGAAAAAAATCCACTTGTTCTGATCGTCAATCCAAAACAGAAAATATTGTCTGTGACCGATGCAAAGGTAAATTTTACAATGGAAATGACAGTTGAGTCAGGCAGAGGATTTGTCCCCGCAGAGTTATTGAAAAAGGCAGATATGCCTGTTGGTACAATTTATATTGATGCGATATTCTCGCCAGTTTTGTCGGTAGATTTTGATGTGCGCAACACAAGGGTTGGTACCAAAACTGACTATGACCATCTCGTTCTTGAGGTAAAGACCGATGGCACAAAGACACCTATTGAATGTGTGGCTGAGGCAGCAAGCATTCTGAGGCATCATTTTAAATTTTTTGTTGATATAGCTGAAACCCAACCTTCTATGCTACTTGATGATGTAACCCAGAAGATGATTGATGAGATAAGGAATACGATTAACAAGAAGGGACTTCAGTTATATATTGAGCCCCTTTTAACATCCCGTGAACAGCTTGATGCAGAACATAGAAGGATCAGGGAAATTTTGAAAAGGAGTATCGACGAACTTGAAATTTCAGTCAGGACATCAAATTGTCTTAAGAATAAGAATATAAAAACGATTGGGGACCTTGTGCGTAAGAGTGGCAAAGAGCTGCTTACCTATGATAATTTCGGTAGAAAATCTCTCAAAGAATTGGAAAAGATACTTCACAATATGGGTTTACACCTTGAGATGGATGTTGATAGGTATTTGAAAGAAGATGTATAGTAAATAAGATATGGAGTTGAGATGAGACACGGGAAGAAGGTAAAAAAATTGGGTAGGAAAAAGGCACATCGTTTGGCACTTTTGAAGAATTTATGTCGTGCCCTTTTTATTTTTGAAAAAATTAAAACCACATTGCCTAAAGCCAAGGAAGCAAGGCGGCTCGCAGAACACCTGATTGAGTATGCTAAAAAGAATACGGTTGCTGCAAAGAGATTTATTTATCGGTTTATTCCTGACCATAAACTTGTAAAAATTGTCTGTGAGGAGATTGCACCAAAGTTTTCCAACCGTCAGGGTGGATATACACGGATTTACCGACTCGGTCCGCGACTGGGTGATGGTGCAGAAATGGCAATATTAGAATTGACTGAGAAGAGCGAGCCAGAGAAAATTGACCAGCGTAGAAAATTGATTGAACACCGCTGGTTGCCCGAAAAAGAGAAGAAGGTAGAAAAACCCAAAAAAGAAAAACCGAAGAAGGAAGAAAAGAAGGAAAAGGAATTGCCCAAAAAAGAAGCAAAGCCAAAAGTCGAAAAAAAGACCAAGAAAGAGAAAAAGCAGATTGCAAAGAAGGAAAAGAAAGAGAAGAAACAGAAAAAGGGCAAGAAGAAAAAATAGATACACTTAACGATTTGTTTGAAATTTTCGTCCATTTTTAATGGACAACCGCAAATATGATTACCCTCGGCATAGAAAGCTCCTGTGATGAAACTTCAATAGGAATCATAAAAGACAATAAGGTTCTTGCAAACATTGTATCTTCCCAGATTGCACACACAAAATATGGGGGTGTTGTTCCTGAACTTGCAGCACGAAATCATATTAGAGTGCTATTGCCATTGATCAGAATTGCGTTTGAAACTGCTGGCATTGGATTGAACCAGATTGATTTAGTCGCAGCAACCCGTGGTCCAGGATTACTGGGCTCACTATTAACCGGACTTTCTTTTGCAAAGTCTTTATCAATTGGTTTGAAAAAACCCTTTATTGGTGTAAATCACCTTGAAGGACATATCTATGGATTATTTTTCAATCAAAAGGTGCCCAAATATCCTTATCTTGTACTACTCGTTTCTGGAGGTCATACCGAACTTATCTTTGTTGAAAAGGAATTCAGTTATAAAACACTGGGTAGAACACTTGATGACGCCTGTGGAGAGGCGTTTGATAAAGTTGCAAAAATGATAGATTTACCATACCCGGGCGGTCCTTATATTGAAAAGACAGCAAAGAATGGCAATCCATTAAAAATCAAATTTCCTGTACCAAGACCAAAGGGTTTTAATTTTAGTTATGCAGGTTTAAAGACTGCAGTTTTGTATTATGTCCGTGATAACAAGAGATATAAGAAAGATGATGTATCTGCTTCTTTTCAGGAAGCAGCCATAGAGCACTTGGTACAGGTGTCAAAACGGGCAATAGAGTATACAAAAGTCAAATATTTTGGAATCGTTGGAGGTGTTTCAGTTAATAAAAGACTCCGAGAAAAATTTCTAAACCTTGCGAAATTAATGGGTTTTGGATTGTATATCCCGGATACACAATTTTGCACAGACAACGGGGCAATGATTGCACTGGCAGGGCAGAATAGATATAAAAAATTTGGACCTTCTGATATTGGAATTGATGCAATTGCCCGCGAGCCTCTGGAGCAGATTTCAATATAACTAATTTAATACTACTTAACGGAAACAAAAAGCAACAATTATATAATTTCTAAAGCTATTAAACATATCAACATTTTTCTTGACTTTATCAAGAGATTTTGTATAATTAACGCAGTATGAAAGAGCTATATGATGTAATAATAATAGGTGGGGGACCTGTAGGCTCTTACACAGCGCGAAGGCTCTGTAGAAAGGGTTTCAAAGTATGTGTTTTTGACCAGAAGCAGAAGATTGGGGAGGGCGTGATCTGTACCGGTGTCATAAGTACAAACTCCTTTGAAAGATATGATCTTCCTACCGAGTCTATTTTAACCGAAATAAAATCTTTCACTTTTATTTCACCTGAGAATCAGAGACTTGAATATATTGCACCAAAACCATTCGCCTATGTTGTTGATAGAGAATTATTTGACTACCGACTTTTTGAAATTGCGAAGATGGATGGTGTAGAATTTAACCTTGGTGTGAATGTGAGTGCAATAGAAGAAGACATTAAATATTATAAAATAAGTGCCAATGGTATAAGGCGTTTTGGCAAATTTATCGTTATTGCCACCGGGGTAAATTATCAACTCCAGAAAAAAATCGGTCTTGGTACACCACCTCAATTTCTTTATGGTTCACAGATAGAATTGCCCAAAAAAGTGGAGCCTCATAATATTGAGATATACATTAGCCAAAAATATGTTCCTGATTCATTTGCCTGGGTGGTGCCAATCAGTGAAAAAGAAGCACGGATAGGAATGATTCTTGAAAAAAATGGTAAGATCTTTCTGAGAAGGTTTTTAAAAAACAGAATGAACTTTGGAGATAAAATATTAAACCAGAATGGAATATTTTTAAAACCGATTGCACATGGTCCAGTTAAAAATAGTGTCTCGGGAAGAATCCTCGCGGTTGGTGAGGCTGCGGGTCAGGTTAAAACGACGACCGGTGGTGGTATTTTTACAGGACTTCTGTGTGCAGAGATTGCGGTTGATTATCTCTTTAAGGCTTTAAAATATAATAAATCATTATATGAATATGACATAACCTGGCGCTCTGCATTATCATCAGAACTTGACATCGGTAAAAAAGTTCGCAAAGTTGCCACGAAAATAAGTGACCGAACGATTGAACAGTTGTTCACCTTTGTTAAACGGAATCGTTTTTGGGTTGATTTATTGATTCCTAAGATAAATTTTGATTTCCATTCTGATCTATTTTATTTTTGCTTAAAGAGTTTCTCCCATTTGCTAAAAATCACTTGACATTAAGATATTTTTAAATATAATGATATATTATGAGGAAACTCTCAAGAGATAAGGACTTTATCCTGAGAATACAGGAAATAAGTCAGCAGAATATAGCTGATTGTTATCAGTGTGGACGGTGCACGGCAGGTTGCCCATTTGCTGAGTTTATGGATGAACCACCCAATCGTATAATAAGATATATTCAACTCGGGTATAAAGAAGATGTTCTGAAGGCACATAGTCCATGGTTCTGTGCTGCCTGTCTGGTGTGTGAATCACGATGCCCACGGGGTGTTGATATACCAAGAATAATGGAAGCGGTACGGACAATACACCTGCGCGCCAAGGAACAGTTGATTGATATTGATAAGATTGATAAAGAGTTACTTAAAGATGCCCATCCCCTTGTATTGATGAGTGCATTATATAAATATTCATACTGATCATGCAGGTATCGTATTATCCTGGTTGCGATTTGTATACAAAGGCAAAGGTTCTTAATGATTCTATCAAGGCAGCATTCAATGCCGTAGGTATTGAATTGAAAGAACTGGCAAATTGGTACTGCTGTGGGACTACATTTACCCTTGCCCGGGACAACAAAATGTCTTTGATTGCTCCCTTGCGGATTCTCAGCAGGGCTCAGAAAGAAGATGGATATTTGCTTGTTCCTTGTTCAATTTGCTACAATACCTTAAAAAGGGCAAACTACATTTTCAAAAATGACCCGGACACCCTGAAAATTATAAACGAGCATCTTGGTGAAAATTACAATGGTGGAGAGAAAATAATCCACCCATTTGAATTTATCAAAGAGCATAAAGATGAGTTCAAAAAAGGTGTGAAAAAGAGTCTTGAAAATTTAAAATTGGGTTCTTATTATGGATGTTATCTGCTGAGGCCTAAAAACGAAGTTGAATTTGACGATCCTGAGTCACCAACGATTATGGAAGAATTTGTTCAATTAATGGGTGCACAGCCTGTTACTTTTCCGCTGAAGGTTGAATGCTGCGGTTCATACCTCATAGTTAATTCGCCTGAAGCAGCCCTTGAAGCTTCTTATAAAATTTTGAAGAATGCAAGGGAAAGAGGGGCAGAGGCAATTGTTACTTCTTGCCCTGTCTGCCATTATAATCTTGATAATTTCCAATCTAAGATTGCAGGTATGCATTCTGACCATCAGTTTATCCCGGTATTCTATTTTAGCCAGATAATGGCTATGGCATTTGGATTGCCAGTTGAAGTATGGGGTCTTGAATATAATAAAGTTAACCCCACAAATTTATTAAAGGAACATAAAATATTATGAGAAACTACGAGGCAATGTTCATATTTCATCCTGGACTAAAGGATGAACAATTAGAAAAAGAAGCCGGTACTGTTGAAGATATTATAAAAACAAGCGGTGCTGGCAGTGTTAGATATCAATTACTGGGAAAAAAGGTTCTTGCTTATCCAGTTGAAAAGCAGAAAGAGGGTTATTATGTGAATTACGAATTTTCTATTTCTCCTGATAAGATTGAAAGCATCAAGGATAAGTTGAAACATCGTTCTAATGTGTTGAGGTTTATGATAATTTCCAGGGAGAAGAGGAAATGAATCAACTAAGGCTGGGCTATCTTAATTCAGTTCATCTCATCGGTCGTCTTGTTGCTGATCCTGAACTGCGTTATACCCAGAAAGGAGCACCGGTTTGTTCATTTAGAATTGCTACTACACGTAGATTTAAAAATCGGGAATCCGGTGAGACCCATGAAGAGACACTTTTTGTAACAATTGTTGCCTGGAGAAGACAGGCTGAATTGGTTAATGATTTTCTTAAAAAAGGAAGTGCAGTTCTCATTGAAGGTAGATTAAGGTCGCGGCAGTGGGAGACAGACAGCAAAGAGAAGAGATCGGTCATTGAAGTAGTTGCACACAGGATACAATTCCTTGATATGCCTGAATCTAATGCTGAAACCGGTGGCAATGCCCCGATTGAGGCAGAGGAAGAAATAAAGGAAGAAGATAATATAGACACCCCATTTTAATCAAAAAGGAGAGAAACAGTGGCAAAAAAATGTCGGTTGTGTGAGACCAATGTAAAGGTAATAGATTATAAAGATATTGCGCTTTTAAAAGGCTATATAAACGAACGCGGCAAGATACTTGCAGCGAGATTGACTGGTTTATGCGCCAAACATCAAAGAAAACTTGCCCAGGCAATCAAACGTGCCCGTGAGATTGCCCTTTTGCCATATGAAATAAAATAGTTATGAAAGTAATACTTACTAAGGATGTTGCAAAATTAGGTAAAAAGAATGAAGTTGTTGAAGTCAAGGATGGGTACGCAAGAAATTATCTCATTCCTAATAAACTTGCGATACCGGCTACTGCAGGCAATATAAGGGGTCTTGAAAAGTCGAAACGACATTTTTCTCAAGGTATAGAAAAGGTGAGAAAAATGAGTGAGCAGATTGCGGAAAAAATAAACAATTTAAGTATAAAGACGACTATCAAAACGGGTATAGATGGTAAATCATTCGGTTCCATTGGTCCCAAAGATATTGTAGAATTATTGAAGGCAGAGAAGATTGAAATAGATAAAAAACAGATTGAACTTGATGAACCAATAAAACATCCCGGTATTTATGATATTACAATTCGTTTACCACAACAGGTAACCGCCGTATTTAAACTGGTTGTCGTGGAGGAGGAGAAATCTTAGAGGTATTTGTCAGCGGCGTTGTTGAAGACCAGCAGTTTCACAATTATGTAGTTTTATTGAAAGAAAGATATGGTGAAAGGACATTACCGATATGGATAGGTGATAATGAGGCAATGGCGATTGCAATGTGTCTGGAGGGTATAAAACCGGTAAGACCCCTTACCCACGATCTAATAAAAATATTACTGGATGCACTTGAAAGCAAGATTATAAAAATAGTTATCAATGATTTAAAAAACGAGACCTATTATGCACGAATTTATCTTGAAGTTGATGGTAAAATGATTTCTGTTGATGCCCGTCCTTCTGATTCTATTGCCCTTGCCCTTCGTTCCAATGCTGCAATCTTTGTTGAAGATAATATAATGGAAAGAAATGGAATAGTATTCAAGGGTGATAGTGTTGAAGAAGAACTTAAAAACAAATTGCGTGGAACCAAACCCGAAGAATTTGGTAAATACGAAATAAAGTAAGTTACACAATCCTATTCATAAAAAACAATGGAAAAATGTATAAAGGTTCTGCGTAAAAACTGGGAGGAATTTGCTAAAAAAGACCCATTATGGTCTATCCTTCCTTTTCCTGAGAAAAAGGATAACCGCTGGCAAATAGATGAACTGTATCAAACAGGCCGCGATGAGATAGATGCGGTTATAAAATATATGGAAGGTCTCCAATTAAATTTAGAATATCACCGTGCACTTGATTTTGGTTGCGGGGTTGGACGTCTGACACAGGCATTGTGTAAATATTTTGAAGAATGTATAGGTATTGATGTTTCATTTGGTATGTTACGTATCGCCCGTGATCATAATCAATATAAAGAAAAATGTTCATATATACTAAATTGCAGTTCAGATTTAAAGATCTTTAAGAATGATGTTTTTGATTTTATCTACTCCAATATCGTTTTTCAGCATTTACCACCTGAATTAACACTAAGTTATATCAAGGAATTTCTGAGAATTATTAAAAAAAACGGAGTTATTATCTTCCAAATCACTACCGATATCATTGGATTTAAAAACAGGGTAAGAAGGTTTGTAAATTTTATTATACCTGCACCAGTAAGGTTTTTATATAAAAAATTAAGATATAAGACCTGGGGAATAAAAGATATGTACTGGATAAAAGAGAGTGTATTAAATGATTTTATTAAAGCAAATGGAGGGGTGATAATAGATTGTGTTGATGATTATTCCTCAATGCCCCGTTATAAAGGCAAAAGATATTGTATTACCAAGTAGAAAATAATAAAAATATTGACTATTAAAATAATTTGAATATAATGGATTGTGATTATTGATCCGATTGATTTAAAGATTTTACGCCATCTTGAATCCCAGGGTTATGTGCCGATTGATGAGATAGTCAGCAAATTCCACATCAAACAGGATGAAATTTTCTTGCGCATTCAGAATTTTGAAGAACATGGGTTGATAAGAGGGTACGGAATAAAATTATTCATTCCCGGGATTGCTGGTGGTAAATGGTACCGTGGCTGTGCGTTTGTTGATGCTGACTTTGAGCCAGAGATAGCAAAGACGTATCCGCTTACCGAAGAAATGATTGTTAATACAACAATTCCGCATGGCATACTTCCTTCATATTCATATTTTTTCTACGCAAGGGATTTGAAACACTGCTACCGGTTATTGAATAAAACCCTCGGTGTAAAGTATGTAGAAATCTATAAGATTGCCGAATATAACATATCTGTGCCTTATGAATTGACCAAAGAGGAATGGCAATTGATTTATCAAGTATTGCGTTCAAAGATAAATTTTGCAAGAATTTATGAAATAACGGAAAATCCTGCAAATGATGCGGATGTTCAACTGGCAAGATTAATGCAAAACCGCAAAAATCGGCATGGTGTATTTTCAATTTTTCCCAACATAAACTGGGGTCTGATAAAGAATTTTGCCCATATCCACCTGGCAATTACAACGCGTATGCGACCCAACGAATTAAAGAAATTCTTAAAACAATATGTTATTCCGGCAGATATTTTTAGTAAATTCAAAAAGAAATATCTCCAGTTAGAGTTTGATTTGTGGGGTTTCTCCGATATGATTAAAATATTGGAGCAGATAAAAAGAGAAAGGCGAATTACAATTCATGGTATTTCTATCGCAAATCATAATGAGATCTGTGATGATTGGATCAAGAGTTTTTTAAAAGAAAAGGCACTTTGAACTATGAAGAAATATATTTTTATCATTATCTTCTTTTTAATTGTATTTAATATTGGATGTCGGAAGGAAAAGAAAGAAATTGAAGAAAAGGTTGAACCGGTCTTGACTGAAGTTAAAAAGACCCTTAAAAAAAACGAAGTCTTACAGCGTGCGCTTGTTGATCTTCTCAAAGATCAGAAACTTGCCGATGATATTATAAAACTTTTAAAAAAATGTGATTTTTCATTCCGCCGATGCTTACCCGGTGATTCGTTGATTGTTTTGAAAGAAAATAATGTACTCAAGAAATTTACATATTTTCAAAATCCGATGAATGTTTACTATGTAATAAACAATGGTAAGTTTATGTGTTTGGCGATGAAGTTCCCCTATATAACGCGTGTAAAACAATCCTTGAAGGGTTGTATAAATTCTACACTTTATGAATCAATGCTAAAAAGGGGGGAGACGCCAATGCTTGTTTATAAATTCGCTGATATCTTTGCCTGGGAAATTGATTTTACGACCGAGACCCAGAATGGTGATTCATTTATGATTGTATTTGACAAGGTATTTTGTGATTCTCAATTTGTAGATTATTCAAACATTACTTTTGTTAAATATAAGGGGAAGGTTGGTGAATTCTACGGTATTTACTATAATGACCCCACTGGTTATGATGATTATTACAACTTAAAAGGCGAATCCTTGCGTAAAGCATTGCTCAAATCCCCTTTAAAATATAGTTGTATTAGTTCATATTTTTCAAAAAGTAGATATCATCCAATCTTAAAAGTCTGGCGTCCACACCACGGGCTTGATTATTCAGCACCGATTGGGACCCCGGTTTCTTCAATCGGGGATGGTTATGTAAGTTTTAAAGGATGGAAGGGTGGTTATGGTAATCTTGTGGAGATAAAACACAAGAATAATTTCAAATCACGGTACGGGCATCTATCACGATTTGCAAAGGGAATCTTTCAGGGGAAACATGTAAAAATGGGTGAACTCATTGGTTATGTTGGTTCAACCGGTCTTTCTACAGGACCACATTTACATTTTGAACTGCATAAAGACGGTGTACCGATAAATCCTTTGACTGTTAAACTACCGAGGGCTCCTTCGGTTAAAAAAGAATATCTAAAGGATTTTGAACGCCTGCGCGATTCTTTACTCGCAGTGGTCATTGATACTGCTGCCGTAAACACAAAATAGGAATGATTGGTTAAATGTTTTTTAACCAGTTACCAATTACCATTTGTAGTTTTATTAAAGGAGGTTAAATGCCAATACATTTAAGGGCAAAAAAAGGTGATTACGCAGAGACGGTATTAGTCGTTGGAGACCCGGGAAGGGCAGAGGTTATCAGCCAGAAATTGAGCGATGCTCGGTTGGTGAACAAAAATCGGGGTCTGCTTGGTTATACAGGATTTTATAAAGGCAAAAGGATTTCGGTCCAGACAACAGGGATGGGTTGTCCCTCTGCCGCAATTGTGGTGGAAGAATTGATACAACTGGATACAAAAAGAATTATTCGTATTGGAACCTGTGGTGGTATTGCCAAACACATAAACTCACTTGATATGATATGTGCATTGACTTCTGCACCTTATGATGGAACAACGAATTCATACCTCAATGGAGAGCCCGTTGCCCCTTATGCAACATTTAAGATATTAAAGACAGCGGATGATATTGCGGGAAAAATGGGATTGAATCTATATTTTGGTGGTATTGCAAGTGTTGATGTATTTTATAGCCCGGACCCGGATTATGTTCCCAAACTCCAGGGGAAAGGAATCCTTGCTGTGGAAATGGAGACGAGTTTGATTTATTACCTCTGTAATAGAAGTAATCTTGAGACTGCATCATTCCTGCTTGTTTCCGATGTGGTGGGAAGGGGTGAGGAGTTTACAAAGTTTGTGACCGATGAAGAACTCAAACAGGGTATGGAAAAGTTAATCAATCTTGTGCTTGAAGTTTGTTGTGTGATTGACTAATTTAAACAGGAGGTAGAAATGGAAAAATGGCGTTGTGCAGTTTGTGGATATATTTACAATCCAGAAATTGGTGACCCGGAAAGCGGGATTGCCCCGGGTGTCTTTTTTGAAGAATTGCCGGATTCCTGGGGATGCCCGGAGTGCGGCGCGGAAAAGGAATTGTTTGAACCCTGCGGTGAGGAAGGAGATGATTTCGGTATTTATTAAAGGTATTATAAATGAAGCGTAGCATAGATTTATTATTGTTGATTATCTGGATTGTTGTGATATTCTTTCTTACCGGTTATCCCAGTCTTGAGGCGCCGAAAATAAAAGAAGTTCCTATAGATAAATTCTATCACTTTTTGCTATTTTTTATATATGGATTATTTGGATTGAGAGTTCTTGATGCAGGAGTCTATTTTTTATCAGGATTGATTCTTGTAATAACTGCGGAGGTCCAGCAGATTTTCGTCCCGGGAAGGGATTTTGAGGTACTCGATATGGTAGCAGGGGTAATCGGTCTATTATGTTTTTATTTAATCAAGAGAAGGAATAAATGACAAAATACCAGAAGCCCAAAGGAACAAGGGACATTTATGGACAGGAGTTGGAACGGATTGAACTTATAAATCAGCAGGCGCGAAAATTTTTTAAACTCAATGGTTTCTTAGAGATAAAGACGCCGACTTTTGAATCAATTGAACTCTTTGTGCGTTCCATTGGTGAACATACCGATATTGTAGAAAAGGAAATGTATACCTTTGAGCACGACGAAAAGTTGTATGTGCTCAGACCTGAAGGAACTGCTTCGGTCTTGCGCGCAGTTCTGGAAAATAAAATAAATCCACCCTGCAGATTTCTTTATATCGGTCAGATGTTTCGTAAGGAAAAGCCCCAGAAGGGCAGATATCGTGAATTTCTTCAGATTGGTATTGAATTGATTGGTGAATCGGCACCGTTCTATGATGCGGAATGTATAAATCTGGCAAAGAGATTTTTAAATTCAATTGGTGCGACAAATTTTTTGATTGAGTTGAATTCTATTGGTTGCCCAAATTGCAGACAGGAATATAAAAAGATTCTCAGTGATTTTTTAAAATCAAAGAAAGATTCCCTTTGTGCTGATTGCCAGCGACGGTTTGAAAAGAATTTTTTGCGGATATTTGATTGCAAAAATAACAACTGTCAGAACATTTATAATGAGGCACCCAAGATTACGGATAATTTGTGCAGTGATTGTCAGATTCATTATTTAAAGACAAAGGAATTTCTTGAGAAATTAAATATTGAATTTACTGAGAATAAAAAACTTGTGCGTGGCCTTGATTATTATACAAGGACTGTTTTTGAATTAAAATTACAAGGATTGGGCGCCCAGGATACCATTGTCGCCGGTGGGAGATATGATTTATTGATGAAGGAACTTGGTGGTAATGATACACCCTGTATCGGCTGGGCAATGGGGGTGGAGAGGATGTTGCTTGCATTACCAGAAAATCTACCCGAAATAAAAAAGAATAAGAGATTTTTTGTTGCGATAATGGGTGAAAATTTACTTTATGAAGGTATTAAATTGAGGGATATAATTATAAATAAAGACGGACTTTGCCTCGTAGGCAATCCCCTTGATAAGATTAAGGCGCAATTAAAGGAGGCAAATCATTATCAGGCAGATTATGTAATTATTTATGGTGAAGATGAGGCAAAGAAAGGTGTATATACAGTAAAGAATATGTCAACTGGAGAACAAAAAGAGGTTAGCAAAGTTGATTTAGAAAATTATCTCAATGCTATTATGTAGGAGAAAGTTTATTGAAAGATTCTAATAAAAAGGGGCACCGGTGGTGCCCCTTTTTCATTTATTCCATTAGATTAATGAATCGTCACAACCTTGCTGAATTGTTTTGAATTGTCAGTTTTCAGTTCTACAAAATAGACACCATTTGGTAGATTGAGTCTGTGATTGATCTGGTGTTCGCCAGGATTCAATCTTTGATTCAGAACCTGTTCAACCATTCTGCCAGTCAGGTCATAGACCTGAATCGTCACTAATTTCTGGGTATTGAGTGTGAATTTTACATTTAGTAATCTATTTATGACAGTATTGCAGATGAAGTTTTCTTTAATTGCGGTTTTGCTTGTCCTTTCTTCAATGCCGATTGTTCCAATGCCACCGGTAATGGCATAGGCAAATCCCATAGGTGCATTTGGCACATTCTGACCTGCAACAGTCAGTCTCCAGACCCCGGTAACCGGGTTATTAACCCTGAAACATTCTTCAACATTCCGGTTATCCCAGGTCGTGGGATTGGCAGATGATTGCCCGCTTGTATACTGATTTCCGCGATAGTATGTTCCGTTTGGTGCGGTGAGGGTAACATTCAAATCGTTTACAAGTGTCGGATTGGCATTCGCTGCTGCAGCAGTATCGGTCCAGGCAACGGCAACCCTTAATGGTATCGCTGAATTAGTTACAATAAATGAATCGGTTTTTGACTGGCCGGTTCCAACACCAATCGTATCATCTTTTATTATCAGTTTTCTTGTATCACCGGTTAAGAAAAGGACACTGTCCACATCAATCCTGCCCCAGCCGATATCAAAACTCGGAATTACATAAGAACCGACATTAGGGTCACAGGAAACCATTGCCATCGCCCGTAAAAGCGCCGCACTCTGGTATTTTATTGAATCTGCAGGATTCGCAGCACCTGATGGATAATAACCAGCGAGTAAATAATGTCGGATAAGACCAACTGAGCCATTCGTTGCTGGTGTTGCCATGCTTGTACCGGACATTGACCAGTATGCATTTGTTGTACCACCCTGGGCAGAATAAATAACATCTCCCGGTGCTACGAGGTTGGGTTTTATTCGGTTGTCCTGGGTTGGACCGCGGCTGGAGAATGAGGCAATCTGATTAGCTGCAGTACCATTCTGTGTTGCACCAACCGTTATCACATTCTTGGCAATACCTGGATTACGAATTCTTGTTGCATAATATTCGTTGCCCGCAGCGTACAGATTTAAAAAATTAGGATAGGCATAGATATACGCATCAGTTGAGGCATCCTGGGTGAGATAAGTCCCACTGGAGTTAGCCCAGCCCCAGGAACCTGAGTGCTGGAGGATGTTATAGGTAAGTCCGCGTCCAAGATAAATCGTATCATACATTGGGGTTAGATTAGTGGAGACAACGAGTCCACCTGATGAACTGCCGATATCACAGAAATAGATCTTCGCCTCTTTTGCCATACCATCATAGGCGCTTGTTCCTAATAATGTATCATTTCCTGCGACTGTTCCGTTGACATGTGTGCCGTGCCAGTAGCCACCTCCTCCAACATCACCGAATGCTGCACCTGAATAGACCTTGTAGCCAACTACCTTCCGATGGTTGGGAAATACTCCAGGTGCTGTGATAGGATATGCGGAATCATAAAATTGCTGGTGTGATGTGTGTATACCTGTATCAGATGAACTGAGGACAACACCTGCTCCCCTTATGCCAGCATACCAGACCCTTCTTGCCGCCGGGTCAGACGGAACCGTGCTTTGCCATCCAGTTTGTGTCACCCACTGACAATTATTATTGGCAAGGGTCGGTTCAGACCATATTTGGATCCACTGGACACCAGTGATCTTAGCAATCTTATCAATTCTTTCAAGATCTACGACGGCATCAATCGTCTTGCATAGTTTATGGTCAATGACTTCTACGACATCAAAGCCGAGGGATTGGATTATGCTGGCGATAGAATTGGTATTTTCATCAGGGAATAATTGTATCGTCACGCGTGCGGTTCCTCTCCCTTCCATTACCTCCTTCTGGAGTTTATATGCAGGCTGGAATATGCCGGTCCAGCGGACAAAAGGCTTTAAGTTCGCAAGGGCAATCTGTTCTTCAGTTGCGTAAGAGATTAGCGCATAATTTGGAATATAGCCAACGACATTAATCCCGAGTTCTTTTATCTGGTCAAGATAGTGAGAATATACCGGACCATCAACCTGTATGAGATAGTATCCAGGACCGCGGTAAGAATCAATCTTTAGATTTGCGGGTAATTCAGGCTCACCAGTCCGTGTATCAAAGACAATGCCGTTGGAGAAAGAGATAAGCGTGGGATTCTCATCGGGTAGAGGGAGGTATGGTTCTACTGGAGAGGGGGTATGGATATCAACCGCATAAGCCATAACGGCTATTATTGTAAGAGTCAAAAACCTCATTGAACCTCCTTTCAAGAGTTTGACTCTCTTATTTTTCTATTATATTCGTTTCTATCACCAAGTCAAGACTTAAGTCACCTGAATCCTCATTGCAGAGTAAACTCTACCACTGCAATCTTTATTGCGACCAAGGACCGCTACATCTTTTAGAGCAGAACAACGGTAAGGGCAGGTTAATTCGCAATGGCTTTTGTTATTGACTTTCACCCTCTTATGCATATAATTTAGGCCTATGGAGAAACTAAAGAGAGAGATTTATTCTTGGGTAATTGTGATACTCGTTGTTTTAATTCTCAGGGCAGTATTTGTTGAGGCGTATGTTATACCCACAGGTTCAATGGAGAAGACCCTTCTTATCGGCGATGCACTACTTGTTAATCGTTTTATCTACGGAGTAAAATTTCCATATACTCAATTTCAGATCATACCGGGTAGAATGCCGAACAGGGGAGAGATAATAGTTTTTAAATACCCGTTTGAGAATCGTGATTTTGTAAAAAGATGTGTGGCAGTAGAAGGGGATACAGTAAAAATTGTCAATAAAGTTCTTTATGTAAATGGCAAACCCGTTGATGAGCCATACAAAATACATCGTGATCCACGTATCCTACCGGGCTACACCAATGATGGTCCAAATTATCAAAAAAACTGGGAGAGTGCAAAGTTTGCTGATCTTTATGGAATTTATATAAGGGATAATTTTGGTCCGGTCGTTGTGCCTAAGGATTGTGTTTTTGCAATGGGAGATAATCGGGATATCTCAATGGATTCCAGATTCTGGGGACCATTACACAAAAAATACTTGAAGGGCAAGCCATTATTCATTTATTTTTCTTTTAATCCGGGTCGTGAGGCATCAAGCCTTTTAGATATATTACAATTCTGGAGATGGAAGGAAGTAAGGTGTAATCGCATAGGTAGAATAATTTAAGAATCCAGAATTTTCCACAGGATTTTATGCCACATAATATAAAAGAACTTTCGCTTGAAGAACTTGAAAATTTATTTAAGGATATGGGTCTTGAATCATATCGTGGACGTCAGATCTTTCAATGGATATGGCAGAAGGGAGTCAATGATTTCGATATGATGTCAAATCTTTCACTCGCTCTGAGAAAAACATTATCGGAAAAATTTATTATTGAAGATATAAAATTGATTAAAAATTTAAAGGCAACGGATGGTGCAGAAAAATTTTTATGGGAATTGAGTGACAAAAATTTGATTGAATCAGTCTTTATTCCTGAATTACCGAGGAGGACTGTCTGCATATCAACCCAGGTAGGTTGCCCCTTAGGATGCTTATTCTGTGCAACCGGAATTATGGGTTTCAAAAGAAATTTGAAAGGGTTTGAAATCGCCAATCAGGTTCAACTCGTCCAGAAATCAGTAATCGATAAATTGACCAATATCGTTTTTATGGGCATGGGTGAGCCGCTTTTGAATTTAGAAAATGTCTTTATTGCGCTTGAATTCATCACATCATCAATAGGGCTTGGTATGAGTCAGCGTCATATCACAATCTCAACTGCCGGAATAATTGAAGGGATAGAGAAACTTTTGAACTCAAAGTGGAAGGTTAAACTTGCAATTTCCTTAAATTTTGCCGACCAAGCAATGCGTGAAAGATATATGCCCGTGGCAAAAAAAAATCCTTTAAAAGAAATTTTGAAACTGGCAAGATTATATTCTGAAAAAAAGGAGCTCGTTACATTTGAATATGTATTGATTAAAAATTTGAATGACTCTCAAAAAGATGCCCAGCAGCTTTTGAAACTATTAAAAGGAATCCCTTCGAAGATAAATTTAATTCCTTATAATCCCTATCCAGAATTGCCTTATGAATCTTCTCCTCCTGACACAGTTGCAAAATTCCAGGAGATATTATTTAATTCTGACCATCCTGTGACCCTGCGCAAGTCAAAGGGAAAAGATATTCTTGCTGGTTGTGGTCAACTGGCAGGAAATCTTAAAAATTCCTAAAGGCCTTTCTTTATTGTATAAACTCCCCCTTTCTAATTCATCCTTTAATTCCGCTTTTTTAATACATGCCTTAATCCCCTTTCTAATGCAACACTTAATTTCCCCTTTCTAATTCATCCTTTAGCTCTCCTTTTCTAATTTATCCTTTAACTCCCCCTTTTCTAATTCATTCTTTAACTTCCCCTTTCCTAATTCATTCATTAACTCCCCCTTTCTTAAATCCTCTGTTAATTCCCCCTTTCCTAAAGGGGGAAACAGGGGGATTAGAATTACAAGAAAAGAAATAAGTTGATTAACCGGTCTTTAAGCCAATAGACGATGCCGTATAACGAAACGGGCAGCGAAACTATACAACGATAACCGATCTTTAATAATTCTCCGCAAGAAGTTCGTAGTACGATTGTGGATGTTTGCACGCCGGGCATTCTTTAGGTGCCTCAATCCCTTCGTGGATATATCCACAATTTCGGCAATGCCATTTTACGACTGTCGGCTTTTTAAAGACTGTACCGTTTTTCACATTCTCAATCAGTTTTCTGTACCGTGATTCATGGAATTGTTCAACCTCAGCGATCTCTCTGAATGATGTGGCAATCTCAGGGAATCCCTCTTCATCAGCAATCTTCGCAAAGTCAGAATACAATTTTGACCATTCAAATCTTTCGCCATCTGCCGCAGATTGGAGATTTGTCAAAGTATCCTTTATCATACCCGCAGGATACGCCGCGGTGATTTCAAGTTCTCCACCCTCAAGATACTTGAAAAAGACCTTGGCATGTTCTTTTTCGTTATCCGCGGTCTCAAGAAATATTGCAGAAATCTGTTCATATCCTTCTTTTTTTGCCACTGATGCAAAATATGTATAACGATTTCTTGCCTGACTTTCACCTGCGAAAGAAATCAACAAATTTTTTTCAGTCTTTGTCCCTTTTAATGACTTTCCCATATATTCTCCTTTCGCCTTACATTGCCTTCAATTGCCTTAATTTGCCTTTATTTTAATGTTGATTTTATCAACTCTGCTACCTGTGCCGGTGTCTCGCCAACTTTCACCCCCGCTGATTCAAATGCCTTTACCTTTTCTGCAGCAGTGCCAGCAGTCCCGGAAATTATTGCACCGGCATGCCCCATTCTTTTATCCGGTGGTGCGGTTTTGCCTGCGATAAAACCAAAGACCGGCTTTTTGAAATATTTTTTGATATATTCTGCTGCATCCTGTTCATCCCTGCCGCCAATCTCACCTACAATAACAACAGCTTCGGTCTCAGGATCATTTGCAAATAATTCAAGACAATCAATGAATTTTGTTCCGATTATCGGGTCGCCACCAATACCAATACAGGTTGATTGTCCAAGTCCGATTTTTGTAATATGGTCGACGATTTCGTAAGTCAGGGTGCCACTGCGCGAAACCACGCCGATCCTCCCCTTCTTAAATATATGCCCGGGTAAAATACCCACTTTTGCCTCGCCTGCGGACACGAGCCCTGGTGAATTCGGTCCGATGAGTCTACATTTTTTATCTTTCAAATACGCCATAATCTTTACCATTTCAATTGTAGGAATTCCTTCGGAGATACAGACAACCAATTCTATACCCGCATCAATTGCCTCATACATTGCAGCCGGGGCAAACTTCGCCGGCACAAATATCACCGATGTATTCGCACCGGTCTTTTTTACTGCCTCAGCAACTGAATTGAATACCGGTACACCTTCAACTACTGTTCCACCTTTACCCGGTGTTACACCAGCAACGACATTCGTTCCGTAATTTAGCATCTGGCGTGTATGGAAACTCCCATCACGACCGGTGATACCCTGCACTACAAGTCTTGTATTTTTATTTATTAAAATGCTCATTTAGACTCCTTTCTATTTTAATAGTTCAATTGCCTTTTTCGCACCTTCATCCATTGTCTTGGCAAATATCAATCCTGCCTCTTTGAGAATCTCCATTGCCTTGTCTTCGTTTGTTCCGGTGAGCCTTGCAACGATTGGTTGTTTAATATTCAAAGATTTTTTTGCCTCAAGGATTCCTAATGCAACATCATCGCATCTTGTGATACCACCGAAAATGTTGAAGAATATCACCTTCACATTTTTGTCGCGCAAAAGGATCTCCAGTGCATTTTTTACTTTTTCCGGGGAGGATGAACCGCCTATATCAAGAAAGTTTGCCGGTTCACCACCAAAGTGTTTGACCAAATCCATTGTTGCCATTGCCAATCCTGCACCATTTACAACACAACCTATGTTGCCATTGAGTTTGACATATGATAAATCCCTTTCCCTTGCAAGCAATTCGTTTTCGTCTTCACTTTCCCTGTCCCTTATCGCCTCAATCTCGGGGTGGCGATATAGTCCATTATCATCAAAATTTATCTTGGCATCAAGTGCTATTAAATTTCCTTTATTATCAACGACGAGTGGATTTATTTCAGCCAGTGATGCATCATTTTCAACGAAAAGTCTATAGAGTTTATCGGCGATTGCAGCACAATCAAAGGCGGTCTTGGAACTGCCATATAAAAATAAGCCGATCTCCCTTGCCTTGTGTTCAAGCAAACCGAGCAAAGGGTCAGCATAAACCTTATATATTGCCTCGGGTTTCTGTCGGGCAACCTCTTCAATCTCCACACCGCCTTCTTTACATGCCATCAAGACGGTCTTTTTTTCATTGCGGTCAATGATAATACCGAGGTAGGCTTCTGAGGCAATTCCTATTGCTTCTGAAACCAGAACCTTCTTTACTGGTATGCCTTTTATCTCCATACCAAGTATCTGGGTACCATAGGTCTTAACCTCTTCCTCGGTCTTTGCAACCTTTATCCCACCTGCCTTACCTCTGCCACCGACCATTACCTGCGCCTTTATAACACAGGGGAGCCCTATTTCTTTTGAGGCCTGGATTACCTCGTTTATATTGAAACAGACCTTTTCTTTTGGCACGGGAATGCCGTATTTTTTGAAAAATTCCTTTGCTTGATATTCATGGATTTTCAAATTACCTCCTTAAGTTCGCTATTTATTATACTGATTTTAGAATAGAAGTCAAGGAGACCCTTCTCGTTTATTGCTAATGGTTTATTCTACGGTTTTCTTTAGATATGTTGCATCAATTTCAATTTGCTCAAGTTTATATGCATTTTTACTAAATTCACAGCATAATTTAACGAGCACTTCAAAAGGAATGATATCAAATCCCAAGATGTTAACCTTAGGTTGATATATATAACAATTGATTATATATCCACTGTCTATTTTTATAACCTCAGGGTTTTTAACCTGTGCAAAATTTAGCTGGCTTGATTTTATAATTTTCTGGAAGGAATTTGAATTAATATCGTCGATTAAACTCCCATATTCATATAGCCATTCAGCAATGACTTTGGTGGCGGTAAGTGCTTCTTCAGAAGAAGATGGTAAAAAAGCAATTTCAGAAAGAATCATTTTTATATCTTCTCCGGACAGTGGGATTCTGAATTTTTTCATTGAAGGGGTCACAACCCATTTTGTTGGTATGAGCGGGTCTTCAACGAGTTGGCTATAATCATATACACGCAGATACTTAAGATTTTGAAAACAATAAGGTAAATTTATTAAATTAACAACTGGATTATCATATTTGTCTTTGAAGAGGTTTTTTATCGTATCCTCAACTATTTCATCACTTTTTTCCATTTTCTCCTGTCCTGTTGCAAAACTAAAAATAAATAAAAATGTTAAAATAATATCAAATCTTCCCATACTATTTTTTCTGGACATCAATCATTTTTAAGATCCTATCAAGTAGTTATCGGTTTAAAGTTGGTTGTCCTTTCAATCCAGGGTATAGCATCAATGGATTTAAAAATTTCTAATGCTTTTTCCTGATGTTTTTTTGCCTTGTCAGTGTTTGATAGTAGAAGTTCTAATTGGGCAATTCTGTAATTAGTTATTCCTATATTCAGCGGTGATTCTATTTTTTCCATCAGGGACAGTGCATTATAAAGATGGTTTTCAGCATTTGGGTAATCCTTGTTGAGGATACAACAATTTGCTTCCATTATTTCTATTTCGGCATCAATTTTAGGAGATTTTGCATTTTGGGCTTTTTTCTTCAGCATATCCTTGATTTGACATAGCTTTATTGGATCACCGATTACAAAATACCACTGCGAAAGGTCTATTATTGTTCCTATTCCTGTCGTGCCAGTTTCAATAACATTCTCAATTTTTTTGAAATGAGCACTCGCTTTATCAATTTCATTTAAATAAATCAGACATCTGCCAATCAAACTATGCAGATTGACATTAAAAAGATTTATTGATTCTGCCATTTTTAATGCGGTTTCAAGGGTTTCCATTGCTTTTGAACAATCGCCGTATTCCATTTGCACTGATGACAGACATATCCGTGATAGAATTTCATCATAAGGATTGCCGGTATCAATTGCAATTTTTAGACCGTGTTGGGCAAAATCAAAGGCATTTTTACGATTACCAATCTCTACATTAACATTTGCAAGGTTCAATGAATTTAGACATTCGTCATGACGGCTGCCGGTTTCCTGGGATATTTTTAATGCCTGTTCATAAGATTTACGGGCATTTTTATAATCCCCGAGTTCTTCGTAGAGGTTTCCGATATTATTCAGGGCACGGCCTTCACTTAATTTGTTTTTCATCTCCTGATGGAACTTTAATGCTGTTTCATACTTTTCAAGTGCTTCATTATATCTTAAATCATCCAGCATAATATTCCCAATATTGAACATAGCACGGACTGCACTAACTCTATCTCCAATATCTTCTGCAATTTTGCAGGCTTCCTGATATGCTTTTAAGGCCTCTTCATTGTTGTTATGAAGACGATGGGCATTCCCTAAAGACACAAGGGCATAAACTTGAGATGCATAGTCTTTTTCTTCGCGTGCAAGTGTAATACTTTCATTCAGGGCTTCAATTGCCGATGAATAATTTCCTAAATACATAATATGCTCACCCATTTCTTTTTTTAGTTTGATTAGCGATTTCCTGTCGTCCATATCCTTTGCATATTTCTCCGCTTTCTCAAGGAGTTCCTGCGCCTGAGGATGTTTTCCTGTTCTATAAAGAATATTGCTCATTTTAATTATCGTATCAATAAATACCCTTTTAGTATCATCATCAGAAGGTTCTCCGAGCAATTCAAGTGCCCAAAAATAATATCGGAGCGCATTGCTATTGGCGTATTTATTACTGGCGATTTGTGCAGCTTTAAGGCAATATTTTATCCCGCGTTCTATATCACGGGAAATGTAAAAGTGGAAGGCGAGATCTTCAGAGATTTCGTCTATTTTGTCCCGACTGAGTTTCTCCATTGCCATACCAACCGCGTGGTGTAGCATCTGGGAACGAGGTCCGTCACTAAAATTTTGATATATGGCATTTCTTGTTACAGCTTCGTTAAATGTATATTTGTTTCGCACATAACGGACAACTCCGAGTCGGCTTATATCATTAATCAAACCAAGGATATGCCCTTCATTGTATCCGGTTATTTCTTTAATAATGCTTATATCAAAGCTACCGATTACGCAGGCGAGTTCAAGTACTTCATTTGCTTCACGGTTCAACCCACTGCATTTTTGAAGTATGATTTCGGTCAGGGTTTTAGGTACAATTCCTTTTTCTGGCTTTTCAAATATCCATTTCTCACCTTCAGTGAATAGGTTGCGAGAACGCAAAAGTTCACGAATTATCTCTTCAATATAGAAAGGTACACCACCGCTTTCAGTCTGTATGTAAATGACCAAATCTTGAGGTGGCTCATCACCCAATACTGCTTTGAGCATTTCTCTAACATCTTTATCGCCGAAAGTTTTTAATTCCATTTCTTGAATCTGAAATTCACGATTTAGATAAGAATAAAATGCCTGTAAACTCTCATTTTTCTCTTCTAATCTACGAATAAATATAAAAGTGATGGGACGAGATTTGAGACTGCGCATAAGATATTTGAAAACCTCAATTGATTCTGTATCAATCCATTGCATATTATCAACAATAAAGATTTTGTCTCTTTCACCAAATTCAAGGATTCGTTTCACTGATTCATAAAGTCTATATTTATCAGTCAAGGCGACTGTTCCTTCGGGTAACTGGTCTTTATCTGAAGCATATTCAGGCAGAAGTTTAAAGATTTCAACCTTATAAGCGGGAGGTATTGATTCAAAAATTGTCATTCCATATCGTTCAATTCTATATCTGATTAGTTCCCGAATAGGGTAGTATGCAATATTCTCAATCAACGGAATACAGTCCGCCCATGAAATTTCTTTTCCTTGAATGGTGGATAAAACCTCACGGGTCAATCTTGTTTTACCGATACCGAGGGGTCCGGAAACAACTATTATTTTTAATTCCCCCTTATCAAAAATTGTTCTCTGTATGAGGTCTTTTTCTTCAAACCTGTCTATAAACGTCCTTACTGGTAACTCGGCACGACGCCCACCCTGCACGCTCACGCGATTCCGCCCACTCCTTTTGGCGTCGTAAAGCGCACTATCCGCAAACTTTATAATTGTTTCTAAGTTATCTGCATCATCGGGAAATCCGGCAATGCCTGCGCTGACGGTTAATTTCAGTCCTGCAAAGTTTTGTTCAGATAATTGTTTGACGAGCCGCTGGTAAACCTTTTCACTATCGTGCTTACTGGTGCGGGGCATAATACAAATAAACTCATCCCCACCGTAGCGTATGACAAAGTCGGTTCCCCGCATCGCTTTTTTTATAAAATTTGCAAACTCTTTGATTACGGAATCACCTTGCAGGTGCCCATGGATATCGTTTATTTCTTTAAAATGGTCTATATCAACAATCACAACAGAAAAGGGTGATTGGTTAGCAATCCAATCTTTGACGCGGGGTTCTAATTGTTCGCGTAAAAAGCGACGGTTGAGAACACCGGTCAGATCATCCAGATAATGACTAGATTCTTGCATTTCGTATTATGGTAATAAAAAATCACCATTTGTCAATAGCCTTTTTCCAGTAACTTACTGCATTTCTCAGACCAAATCTTTGCATCACATTTGATAAAAATCTCTTTTGCCTTTTGTAAATATTTATCTGCCTTTTCTATTTCACTTTTTATCTTGTTTTTGTTAAAAATTTTCAACATCTCACCATAATAGTAGTATGCCATTGCCATATCAAAAATTCTATTTTGCTTTTCAAATAATGAAATTGCAATCTTATATTTTCCATCGGCATTTTTTAAATTGCCAAGTAATGTCTCTACCCGTGCCTGCATAAGAACTGCCTGTGCCTTAGTCTTCTCTAAATGGAGTTCTTCGGCAAGACTTAATGATTTTTCCACATAATTTAATGCCTCTGACAATTTAGTCTTTCTGACACCAGTTTTATTTTCTAAAATATTACATTCTGCAATCAGAATCTCACTGAAAATTAAATATATGATTGGGAATAATCGCTGTAGCCCCTTTTTTTGGGCAATTTCCTCGCTTTTACTAAGATATTCCCTTGCTTTATTTAATAGGGTAGATTTAAGATCAAGATTATTTTTGACATCAAGCAAGAGATTTTCCAAAGCAAATCTTGTCTTTAATTCATCATATTGTAAATAAGCGAGATTTATATATAGTTTACCGATATCATATAGACTGATTACCTGACCAGCTATATCATTTACTTCTTCGCGAATTTTTAATGATTTTATAAAGTATTCAAGCGCTTTTTGGTAATCACCCATATTTCCATAAATTACACCAATATTACATAAACTTGTTGCCTGCCCGTCTTTGTCACCTATTTCAATACGGATTTTCAGGGATTCCATGTAATATTCAAGTGCTTTTTTATAATCACCAATAAGGGAGAACAGATAGCCAATGTTGTTCAAACTCGTTCCCTTGCCATCCATATCGTTTATTTCTTCCTGTATCTTAAAGGACTTTTTATAATATTCAAGCGCCTTTGCATATTCACCGAGGTCATCATAAACCGCGCCGATATTGTTAAGGCTTGTTGCCTGTCCTGCCAAATGGCACATTTCATCACGAATATTTAAAGATTTCACAAGAAAATCAAGTGCCTTATCGTATTCACCGAAGTATTCATAAATATTACCGATATTATTCAAACTTAATGCCTGTCCATCTCTGTCGTCTATCTTTTCTTGAATCTCTAAAGATTTATTATAATATTCAAGTGCCTTATTGTATTCGCCAAAGTGTTCATACGCATATCCCATATTATTGAGACTCTCAGCCTCACCCCTTTTATCATTGATTGTTTTATAAATTGAAAGTGCTTTTGACGCTGAATCAAGCATATCTTCGTACCTACTGAGATTGGCATAGATATCAGAAATTGCTATCAGACAGTCAGCCTCCGATTTTTTATCCATTATATTTCTGGAAAGTTCAATCCCTTTGCCAATCTCATCAAGTGCACTTTTAGTTTCACCAATCAGATTTAGTATCTCACTTTTTTCTTTAATACAATAAATTTTTTTTACAGTGTTATTTATCATTTCCGCACATTCTTCAGCTCGCTCGTATAATTCAATTGCTTGCTTATTGAGATATAATCTTTTCGCTTTTTCCGCAGACTTTATTGAATATGTAAGTGTCTTTTCCCAGTTTTCCGCAAGATAAAATTGTTGGGAAAGCAAATCGCAGAAGTCATTGATTCTTTCCGCAAATAATTTTTCAATACATTCTGCCACACTATTGTGCAGTTCTTTCCGTTTTTTCCTTAATATGTTGTTATAAATAACCTCCTGGAGAAGCGGATGACGAAATATATATGAAATCTCATCTTCTGTTTTAGATTCTTTGATGTATTCCAATTCTTCAAGTGTTGCCAAATGGAGGGTTAGTAGTAAATCGTCGATTTTAGAGACAGGTTGTAGTACCTGTCTATAAAAAATTCTGCCTATGACCGAAGCAATTTGTAGTATCTGCTTCAACTCTGGTTCTAATCTGTCAATTCTGGAGATGATTACTGCTTGGACCGTGTCCGGGATTTCAATGTCATTAACATCGGAACTAAGACGCCAGACACCGGCGTCCAATTTTAGACATCCTGTATCTATCAATGCTCGAATTATTTCTTCAAGATAGAATGGATTCCCTTCAGCCTTTTTTAAAATCTTGTCTTTAAATTCTTCAGGGATATTAAGGATATTTAAAATATTGTGCGTAAGTTTTGCGCTCGATTCGTAATCAAGCGGATTTAATACAATTTCAAGAAATCTATCGCCAATTTTATTCTTTAGCCGTTCTTTCGTCAGCCAACATTCTTTCTCTTTCTCAATTCTGGAAATGCCGATCAATAGTAATCGCGGTTCACTTTCCCAGTCACCGAAAATGAATTCAAATAACTCCAATGATGAAGGATCAATCCAGTGATAGTCTTCTACGACGAGAATTATTGGTTGGTTTTCTGCAATTTTGCATAACAACCTCCGGATAGCCAAAAATATCTGGCGTTTTAATGACTGGGGGTCAAGATATTCTATTTTTTTCTTGAATTCGTCTGTTAAATCAATAGAAAATAACAGGAGTAGATAAGGCACAACATCATTAAATCCATCAGGAAATACCTCTTTAATTTTATTGATAATTTTATGCTCGATTGTTGCCTTGCGATCTTCGGTGATACAAAAGATTTCTTTTAAAATCTGAAGGATTATTGAATAAGAAAGTTCCTGGTCATATAATGAACATCGACTTTCAAAGAAATAAACAGGGAAGGTTATGGGTTGTTTTTTCATTTCCTCATAGAGCCTTGTTTTCCCAAGTCCTGCATCGCCAAGGATGAAGACTGCACCACCTTTTCCTTTCTGTAATTCATCAATCTTTTTTTTGAGTGTTTGAAGTTCTTTGTCTCTGCCCACGAGCGGTGAATATAAACCTTGAATTCCCCTTTTTGGTTCAGGTTTTTCCTTTATCCTCAATGGTTTGAAAATCTTCACTGGTTTTTCTATACCCTTGATAGGCACTGGGGTCAGTATTTCATAGTCAAATAGGTACCTTGAAGCCCTGAAGACCGGCTCAGAGACAATTATTTCACTTCTTTTTGCGATATCTTTTAACCGTGAAGCAAGATTCACAGCATCACCCATTACTGTCCATTCCTTTTTTTCTTCTGACCCAACCTCACCCGCAACTACAATTCCGGAATTTATGCCAATATGCAGACCTAAATCTGTCTTTTTCTTTAATTTTTTCGATAGTTTATCATTTACTTCAGGAATAAGTTCCATCATTTTAAATCCAGCCTTTATTGCCCTTTCCGGGTCATCTTCATGGGCAGTGGGTAGACCAAATAAGGCAATGACCAGGTCTCCTTCATACTTGTGAATCAATCCGCCTTGTTCAATGATTGGTTTATTCAATATCTCAAAGGTTGTATTGGCAACTTCCTGGACATCTTCGGGGTCGAGTTCAGAAGATAACCTGGTAAATCCAGAAAGGTCTGCGAAGATTATGGTTATCAGTCGTCTTTCCTGTGGTTTCTGTAGCATTTTTTACCCTGTTTTTAGTAAAATTTATCAACAAAAATAGATTTTAAAAAAAGTCCCGCAATTTTAACCATTATCAGAGATATTCTATTTATATTTTGCAATTGGTCAAGAGAGAAAATTCTTGACTTTAGGCATACCCTCAATAAAATATGTCGTGCCGAAGATTAGATTACTTTCAGAAGAAGTCCGTTCCAAGATTGCAGCGGGCGAAGTCATAATCAGACCTGCCTCAGTCATAAAAGAACTCATTGAAAACTCCCTTGATGCCGGTGCAAAGAGGATAGAGATTGAGATTGAATCCGGGGGCAAATCCAAATGTTTGGTGAACGATGATGGTATTGGAATGTCCCGTGCCGATGCCCTTTTATCAATTGAAAGATACGCAACGAGTAAGATTGAGCGTATTGAAGATATAGAAAATATAAAGACCTTTGGGTTCCGTGGTGAGGCACTTGCGAGCATTGCCCAGGTATCCCATTTTGAACTTGAAACCTTTGATGGGAACGAAGGGACAAAGATAATTGTTGAGGAAGGCAAGGTAAAACAGGTCATTGATACCTTCAGAGAAAGAGGAACCAGGGTAAGAGTATCTGACCTTTTTTACAACCTGCCGGCGCGAAGAAAATTTTTGAAATCAGATGAATATGAGCGTCGTCTCATAATTGATTTGGTAAAGACATACGCGATCATTTCTCCAGAAGTTCATATTATTTTAGGCGAGGAAAGAAGAAATATTCTGAACCTGCCATCGGCTAAAGATTTAAAATCCAGATTATTGCAATTATATCCTGTTCGGCTGGTAGAAAAATTAATACCATTTGAGTTGGATGTAGGCGAGATAAATTTTTATGGATTTTTATCACCATTTAATCTGAATGAAAAACAAAATTTAAATCTGCTCTATGTGAACTCAAGACCGGTTAGGTATCCACGTATTACAAGGGTGATTTCTGAGGTCTATCAGAACCCCAAAGAACCACCCCTTTATGTATTAAATATAAAAATTCCGCCACAGATGCTGGATGTCAATATCCATCCCACAAAGAACGAAGTAAAGATAAAAGAAGAGAGATATGTGATGGACCTGCTTACTCAAGGTATAAAGAGTAAAATATTTCCGGCGATCCCAGTAAAGGAATATCCACACGAGGTTGGTTCTGTTTCTCCAGCAGATGCCCGATTGGTCCAGGAGTCGCTTATACCATATAGTGAAATTCAGACGCGAACTACGGCAACGGGTGAGACCGGGGATTTCTGGCAGCTCCACAATACCTATATCTTTGCCCAGACCAGCACCGGTCTCATAATCATTGACCAGCATGTAGCACACGAAAGGATATTATACGAATCCCTTATGAACAATCGAGGTTCTTCCCAGCATCTATTATTTCCAATTACCATAGAACTCACACCTGAAGAATACCGGGTATATCAGGCTACAAAAGAAAATTTAAAAGAACTGGGTATTGTATTCAAAGAATTTTCCGCCCGTACCCTTGTCATAGATACACTCCCTTCGGATACAAAGGTAACAAGGGAAGACCTCCAGGGATTTTTCAGTGAGATTGGGAGTCTTGGTAAGTTGATGAATCAGAAAGGCGAACTGGCAAAGGTAATTGCCTGCAGGATGGCGATAAAGGCAGGACAGAAACTTTCGGTTGCAGAAATGCAGAGTCTCATTGACCGTTTATTTGCCTGTGAGAATCCATTTATCTGCCCCCATGGAAGACCGGTTGTGATCAAGATAAGTCTTGATGACTTAGACCAGAGATTCGGCAGATAGAATTTATGTTCCTGCTGCTGACATTCCTTTTTAGTTTCCAAAAAGGTCTCTGGGTCAGGGCATTATCAATTGCTGATACCAATTCTATTCCAAAGATTATAAATCTTGCGGAAAAAATGGATATAACCGATCTGTATGTGCAGGTTGTGATAAGTGGTTCAGCATACTACAAATCCGAGATATTACCAAGGAGTCAGTATCTTTCAAAAAATGCCCCCCCTGATTATTCCCCACTTGATTCCATAATCAAATATGCAAAAAAGAAGGATATCAAAGTCCATGCCTGGATAAATACATTCCTGATATGGTCTCTGGATAGTCTTCCTGATTCCACGAGGCATATTTATTATACACATCCTGATTGGTTATTGAAGGATATAAAGGGCAGGAGTATGATCGATTATTCACCCGAAGAACAAAAGGATTTTGGTCTTGAAGGAACCTTTATAGACCCTTTTAATCAGGAAGTAAAGGAATTTTTGAAAAAGATATGTGAAGAAATTCTAAAAAAATATAAAGTCGATGGTATCCATTTTGATTTTATTAGATTTCCGGGTGTCTTCTGGGGCATAGAAGATACGCTGATATCAAGTTTGCTCTCGGGATTGAACAATCGTGATATGCGCTGGCTCACACTATTGAGATATCCAAAATTAGAATATTTCAATCGCTGGATTGCATATAATTTTTTTCTTGAGAATAAAAAACGGCAGAGAACAATTTATAATTTTCTGGAGCAGGTCAGACCTGTGATCAAAAATGTTAATAAAGATTGTATAATTTCCTGCGCAGTATTTTCAAGCCCATCAAGGGCATCATATCAGTATGCCCAGAGCTGGTGGGAATGGCAGGATCTGATAGATTATCCAGTGGTGATGTCCTATACTACCGATACAAAACTTTTCAAAGATTTTCTCAATTTTTCTCTTTATTATTTCCCATCAGCAATAATGGGGATAGGATTTCTGTGGAAGGGAATGGAATTGCAGGCAAATACTGAAATCAATTATGTTCGTCAGGCAAAAGGTAGAGGGATATCATATTTTGATTTCGCCGCCCTTGATACAATGGCTGATTTGAATATGCTTTTAGATAGCACAATGATTTTGCAAGATTCAGCGCAGACGGTTGTCCAAACTCAGGATACGAATGGGTTCTTTAAAGAACTGGCAAATCAGGAATGGATTGAGAAGGGGATGGAATATATAAAATACGGCGAAGATCTTGAATTCAGTCGGTTTCTTTTGTCCTTATCATTAAACCCTGAAAAAGACCTATCAAAAATGGGCATTGACCGGAATAATTTTATACAAAAAATTAGGGCGGATGTTGCGGGATTTGAATATCTGAATAGAACGATTTTGAATATCCCTGATAAACTATATGAACCTCCACACCGCTTGATTGAATATGCCTTTCTAAGATGGAATAAGGATAGTACAGCGGTTAGAAATTCTGTGAAGAAGATAAAAAAATTCAGTTTGAAAAAAGAAATATATCCGGATGGAATGGACCCGCTATCAAAACCTGTTTTTGAAGCAAAAAAGGACGAAAGAAAAATTTTTGAGGCAAGGTCAGGAATATATGTGTTTAAAGTGAGAGAAATAAGAGAAGGGGGGAATTGGATAAAAAAGAATAAGGCAAAACCCGAACTATTGCCCATTTATATTTATTACACCATTAAAAAAAGATTTGATGACTTATATAAAGAATGAAAGGAAGGCAAAGTTATGAAGGAAATAAATAAATACATTGACCAGACAATTTTAAAACCAGATGCTACAAAAAATGATATTTTGAAATTTATAGAAGGAGTTAAAAAATACAGATTTTATTCAGCAGTTGTCAACCCTTCCTGGGTTGAATTTATAAAAAAGGAGTTGCCCGAAGATATAAAGGTCTGCAGTGTGGTTGGTTTTCCCCTCGGTGCATCAACGACAAAGGCAAAGGTCTTTGCCACTGAGGAATTGATACAACTTGGCTGTGATGAGATAGATATGGTGCTCAATATCGGACGTTTGAAATCAAAAGACTTTAAATATGTAGGAAAGGAGATAAAGGCAGTCGTTGATTCGGCGCAGGGAAGGATTGTAAAGGTGATAATTGAGACCTGTCTTCTGACTGAAGAAGAGAAGATTGCGTCAGCAAACATCATAAAAGAGAGTGGCGCCCATTTTGTTAAAACATCTACTGGTTTTTCAAAAGAAGGTGCAAAACTTGAGGATATAAAATTGTTGAGGAAGGTCGTGGGTCCGAAATTCGGCATAAAGGCTTCGGGCGGTATAAGGGATTATGAGACTGCGGTTGCCTTTATAAAGGCTGGTGCAACACGCATCGGCACATCTTCAGGTGAAAAGATAATGGAAGAGGCGACCGTATTAAAATGCTAAAAGTCCAAAATACCTGAATGACTAAAGTTATTAATTTTTGGTTTTAGGTTGTCACCGCCCGTATCGTCTATTGTTAGATGGTCATTTTCGCAAGCGTAGCGATACTGCGAATGAAATGATCCTGCAAGTCCGTTAGTACGATCCTGCGAGCGAAGCGATCATTCATTATATCCCCCTTAGTCCCCCTATTTTAATCCATCCCTTAATTCCCCTTTTTAAGTCCTCCTTTAATTCCCCCTTTTTAAAGGGGGAAATAGGGGGATTAGAATGACAAGAAAATAAATAGTAGGGATTAATAAGTCTTTTAGCCGATTAAAGGTTTGGGTTGGGAAACGGGATTGGGTTTTGTCTATAGGTTTGGGGAAATTGTTAATGTAAACAAAACCTTTAAACCAAATCCTAACTCATTTCCAATCCTAAACCCAATACCATACCGTACAACGATAGCCGAATTAAATAAGGGTGAAGAAGGGAAGAAGAAGGGCAAAGAGGGGTAAAAAGGGTTGGACAGAGTATCGGAGCACCGGTCGAACGGGGAATTGGAGTGCATCAGCTTGCTGATGCGTCGTTCCCAAACGGGCATTGTTATGTGTTTAAAAATTGTAGCCGCACCCTTTAGGGTGCGAAATCCTTTGAGATTTAGACATATTTATCCGCAGGCTAAAGCCTGCGCCTACTGGTGGTTATTGGTTTGAGTATATTGTTATTGCGAGCCCCGTAGGGGCGAAGCAATCTCATTCGTTTAATTCGCAATGTCATTTTCGCAAGCGCAGCGCTCCTGCATCTTAATTTTCCGAAATTCGCAATCCGAAATCCGAAATGTCGTTTTCGCAATCCGAAATCCGAAATGCCGTTCTTGACACCTCTAAAAAATTCCTTATAATATCTCAATGAAACTTGAGGATGCAAAAAAGGAGATAGAAAAACTTCGTAAAGAGATAAATTACCACAACTATCGCTATTATGTATTAAACCAGCCAGTCATTTCAGATTATGAATACGATCAGTTATACAAAAGACTTGTAGAACTTGAAAAAAAATTTCCTGAACTCATAACCCCGGATTCACCCACCCAGCGTGTTGGTGGAGAACCATTAAAAGAATTCAAAACCGTTGAACACAAAATCAAGATGCTCAGCCTTGATAATACCTATTCAGAAGAAGAATTACTTGAATTTGATAAACGAGTAAAAAAAGGTCTGGGCAGACAGGTAAAATACGAAGTAACACTAAAGATAGATGGTGTCGCAGTCGCACTCCATTACAAAAATGGTAAACTTATACTCGGTGCTACAAGGGGAGATGGGATAAAAGGTGATGATATCACACAGAATATAAAGACAATAAAATCTGTGCCTCTTGAACTAATGACCGATGACAATGAATTGAAGAACATAGAAGTTCGTGGTGAGGTATATCTTTCAAAAAAGAATTTTGAGAAGATAAATAAAGAAAGAGAAGAACAGGGTGAGCCAATCTTTGCCAATCCCCGTAATGCAACTGCCGGCACACTCAAACTCCTTGATCCCAAAGAAGTAGCAAAGAGAAATCTTGACCTTTTTATCCACACAATACCGGTCCAACCCGGTCCGCACCACAGTTCTCATTACGAAACCTTAAAGAAACTTGGCTCTGCTGGATTCAAGGTGGTTCCGCATATTGAACTCTGCAATGATATTGGTGAAGTAATAAAATATATGAAGAAATGGGAGAATAAGCGTGATGATCTTGAATATGAAGTAGATGGACTGGTTATAAAGGTGGATAATTTTGCTGACCGCGAATTACTCGGTTATACAATAAAGAGCCCACGTTGGGCAATTGCATACAAGTATCCTGCGCGCCAGGCAATAACAAAATTAAAGGATATACAATTACAGGTTGGCAGGACCGGAAGGGTCACACCCGTAGCGATACTTGAACCTGTCCCACTCTCAGGAACAACGATTTCAAGGGCGACATTGCATAACGAAGATGAAATAAAAAGAAAGGATATAAGGATTGGTGATTATGTGGTTATTGAAAAGGGTGGTGAGGTCATTCCCAAGGTTGTGGGTGTGGTAAAGGACCGTAGAACCGGGAAAGAAAAGGTTTTTAAATTTCCGGATAAATGTCCGGTCTGTGGAGAAAAGATATATCGGCTTGAAGGAGAGGCGGACTGGAGGTGTGTGAATTCTTCCTGCCCGGCACAGATAAAGGCGGCGATTTTGCATTTTGCATCAAGGCAGGCAATGGATATAGAAGGGCTTGGCTGGGTTCTGGTGAATAAACTTGTTGACCTCGGTATTGTAAAAAGTTTTGATGATATTTATAAACTTGATGTGAAGACTATCGCAGATTTAGAAAGGATGGGGGAGAAGTCTGCACAGAATTTGATAAATGCTATTGAGAAGAGCAAGGAAAGAGATTTTGTCAATGTCCTTTATGCCCTTGGAATTCCGAATGTAGGTATAAATGCATCAAATTTGTTGGTCAATGAATTTAAGAATATTGATAACCTTATGAATGCAGATATAGAAAGACTTACTGCAATATCTGGAATAGGCGAAGTCGTTGCAGAGGGCATCATTAATTATTTTAAAAGTCCCAAGAATCGGCGCCTCATTGAGCATTTGAAAAAGGCAGGATTAAAATTTGAGACTGAAAAGGTTGTCTCTGAAGGGCCACTAAAGAATAAGACATTCGTCTTCACCGGTGAGCTTTCTTCAATGACCCGTGAAGAGGCACAGGCGATTGTGCGGAAACTCGGTGGTCATCCTTCAAGTTCAGTGTCAAAAAATACCGACTATGTTGTTGTCGGCACTGAGCCCGGTTCAAAGTATGAAAAGGCAAAGAAACTCGGAGTGAAGATAATTGATGAGCAGGAATTCCTAAAGATGATTAAGGGATTTAAAACAGATGGGCATTAGTTATTGAGCATGGATGCTGGTATGGGAATTGGTTTGAAGTATGTTGCTATTGTAAAATCCCCCTCAATCCCCCTTTCTTAATTCTTCCGTTAATTCCCCCTTTCCTAAAGGGGGAAATAGGGGGATTAGAATGACAAGAATGGGAAAAAAATTATTAGTTGACCTTTTAGCCGATAGACGATGCCGTATAACGAAACGGGCGGCGAAACCGTATAACGATAGCCGAATTAAATAAGGGTGAAGAAGGGAAGAAGAAGGGCAAAGAGGGGTAAAAAGGGTTGGACAGAGTATCGGAGCACCGGTCGAACGGGGAAT